>JAZQPN010000286.1:0-7810 GCA_045628585.1 Bacteroidales bacterium
TTGCTGACTTCAATTACGGTTGCGTTTTTCGGCATCAATGTGGCCAATAATTCTGGTTCTATTTCAATTCGTTCAGACCTAATCTCCTGAATTTCTTCCGTTTCGTTTTCGGCGAGAAATTCCGTAGAGACGTTGCAACCAACATTTTCATTGTGTGATGTAATTTGTTTTTCCGTAGAAATGTTGCGTGCAACATCTTCCTTTGATTTATTTGGCTTGTCGTCAGAGACGAGGCGCGCTACGTCTCGATCTTCTTTATCTTGTGATATAACGTTGTCTTTTTCAGATGGATTTAAGACATTTTCAGATGGTTCTGGCTTCAATTCAACCAACACGGGTTGCTGGTTTGCGTTGTCATTTTCATTTTTAGGCAGCCAGAACAATCCGAACAACACGGCGATGACAGCCGCTGCCGCTGCAATTTTTGCATAAAGCGGGAGAATGGCTTTTTTCTTCAAATTGTTTTTATCCTTGAAAACGATGGCCGTGTCAGGCTCTAATCTGCAATTGCCGTAGATTCGTAAATCCTTGAGCAAGAATGGATTCTTTTCTGCAAATTCTTCAACTTCGCGTTCTTCTTCGCCGTCAAGAAGCAATTCCTGATAGGCGATGAAACGTTCTTCGTAATTATCTTCGTTGATGCTGCCAAACGGAACGATTTTGTTTTTGAACAGGTATTCCTTTTCATCGAAGGTGTCGTCGGTGCTTTCCAAAACGGGCAAATCTTCGGTGAGTTCTTCGAAATCGATGTGGTTTTGGACGCAGAACGCTTTCAACTGCTGGATTTCAGCGTTGTTCAAGCGGCCATCCATGTAGTCGATGAGATATGCTTCGTAATTGTCTATGCTGATTTTCATGGTTCTACGTCGATTAGGTTGTCAATGCTTTTGAGTTGTTTCTTGAGAGCGGTGCGGCCTCGGAAAATGTAGACTTTCACTTGCGACTCGCTCAGTCCCGTAATTTCGCCGATTTCCTGATAGCTGTAGCCTTCGTAGTCGCGGAGCAGAATGACGTTGCGCTGCACTTCGGGCAATGTCGCCAAGACGTTGTGAAGCACTTCCTGAATGTCGCTGTAGCTGTTGCTGATGCTTTCTTGAATGTAGGTCGCATCAAGCGGTTCGGTCTTTTGACAACGCCTGATTTCGTCAATCATAAGATGGTGAGCTGCCGTGAAAAGATAGGGTTTTGCCCGTTCAAATTCCACAGTGTCAACGTGTTCCCAAATGCGGGCGAAAGTTTCCTGCACGACGTCTTTTGCCTTGTCTTCGTCGCGGAGACTCGACAAAGCGAAGCGGAAAATCCGGTCGGCATACTGCTCAACACACTTATTGTACTGACTTCTGTTCATACGTTCTTTTGTCCTACGAAAATAAGTCAAAAAAGTTACATGTTGAGTGAAAAAAATAAAGAAACGGAAAATCAGGATTTCTTTTCAGCGGAAAAAGACTAATTTTGCCCCAAAATTGAAACGCTATGATTTTAAATTACATCACTTGGAACGCTGATCCCGTGCTGTTTTCCATTGGCAGTTTGCAGGTGCGTTGGTATGGCCTTTTGTGGGCTTTGGGTTTCCTTTTCGGTTACATGATCATGAAAAGAATCTATAAGCGTGAAAAAATGACCGATGATTCATTGGACAAATTGCTGGTTTACATGCTTGTATCGACAATTCTCGGTGCGCGCTTGGGCCATTGCCTTTTCTATGAACCCGATTATTATTTGTCGCATCCCATTGAGATTCTGAAGATTTGGGAAGGTGGTCTTGCCAGTCACGGCGGCGCCATCGGCATTTTGATTGGCCTTTTCATTTATGCCCGGAAAGAGAAGAAACCTTACATTTGGATTCTTGACCGAATCGTTGTGGCGGTTTGCCTTGTCGGTGCTTTGATTCGTTGTGGCAACGTGATGAACCATGAAATCTATGGCACACCTACATCTTTGCCTTGGGGTTTTGTCTTCATGCGTGGCCAGGAACAATTCTGTGGCACTTTTGATAATTATTACCAATGCACGGCAGGCAATTGCTGTCCGCCCGACCAATGGCTCCCTTGCCATCCTACAGGTCTGTACGAGGCCTTCTTCTGCCTCGTGGCCATGGGCATTTTGCTTTGGATGTACTACAAGCGCGACCTCGGCAACCGTCAGCCTGGCGTGATGTTCAGCGTCTTTCTGATTATCATTTTCGGTTCGCGCATTTGCATTGAATTCCTGAAGAACGTGCAGGTCGATTTTGAGCAGAACATGACTTGGGACATGGGCCAATGGCTGAGCGTCCCGTTTGTCGTGGCGGGTATCGTGATTTGGATACTGAGTGCGGTGAAGAAACGCAAGCAAGTGCAATGAAAAACGAAAAGCGGAAGCCGTAAGACTTCCGCTTTTTTATTGTCAAGTGATGGATTATCATTCAACGACGATTCGCTTCATAGCGGTGCCGTTTGCCGTTTCAACCTTCAGCATGTAAACGCCTTTGGTGAATTGCGACATATTGATGATGCAGTTGTCGTTATCAACATTGATATTCATGATTTCCTGACCAAAGAGGTTGAAAACGCGGATGTTTTCAATGTTTTCTGCCTTGATGTTAAGGATGTCGTTAGTCGGGTTCGGGAAGATTGAAACATTATCATTATTTTCCTGAATGTCAGTGATGTTAATCTCTATGACATTGCCATCCGATTCAAGCGTTTCGTCATCTCTTTCATAAACGGCCTTGATGATGTAGGAAACATAACCGGCAGGAATTGAGTCGAAATACTGATAATCGTTTTGACCTTCGATGGCTGGAACGTTGGCAATCAGTTCAAAGGATTTGTTAATTTCTTCTTCACGGTAAATGTTGAAACCAGTCATTTCCCAGCAATTTACGGCTTCTTCAGGCATGTTCCAAGTGAGGTTGGCACCGAAGTCATTTTCCATGTTCCAGACATATTCGCCGGCTGCGTTTCTGACTGGGAAGAGGAAGAGTTCCATGGCGTCGCAGGCTTCTTCTGATTGCGCAACGGCCAAATTATGAACCGTGGCAACGCTGTAGCAGTATTCTTCTTCGGGGCAAGGAACGACATCGGTGTCAGTGTAGCTCATGCCTGTTATGTTGCTGGCAATCAGTTCTTCACCTCGATACACATTGAAACTCGTGAAAGGCTGAATGGCTGCCCAATTGATGGTCGGGTGTTCGCCAAAGGTGATGTGGACATTGGTCGGAGCCTTGACTACAGTGACGGTTGCGGTTGCCGTGACGGTCTCGCTGCCGCTGGTAATCGTAACGGTGTAGGTCGTAGTTTGTGTTGGCGTGGCGGTTGGGTCCTGAATGTTGGCATTGTTCAGCGATGCGGCTGGCGACCAACTGTAAGTGTAAGTGCCGGTTCCGCCTTGCGGATAAGCTATCAGGGTTGAACTTTCGCCCTCTGCAATCGTTGCCGGGCGTGCTGATGCCGTGGCTTGTAAAGGAGCGTTAATGGTAGCCGTTGCCGTGTTCGACTTTGGTGATTCAATGCCGTTGTAAACCGTGGCAACCTGATAGTTGTAAGTGCCTGCACTGAGATTTTGGTCGGTGTAAGTGTTGACTGTGATGTTTTGAGCAATCACAGTGTTGTTGCGGTAAATCTTATAGCTTTGGGCAGGGTTGGCTGCTGTCCAGTTCAGATTCACGTTGCTGTTGCTGACCACGGTGGCTGTCAGGTTGGCAGGCGGGCAAACCACGGTAATGGTGGCTGTGCCTGTGGCGCTTTCTTCACCAGAGGTTACGGTGCAAGTGTAGGTAGTGGTTTGTGCTGGCGTGGCCGTAGGTGCTTGAATGTTAGCGTTGTTCAAGCCTGTGGCAGGTGTCCATTGGTAGGTGAAGCTGCCATCGCCGCCTGTTGCCATGGCGTTCAGTGTGGCACTGTCGCCGCGGGCAATAATGCTTGGGCTGGCGGAGCAGGTCACGCTGATTGGGTCAGGAGCGCCGCCTTGTGTAATGTCAATCGTAGCAATATAGGTTATTTTGTTGTAGCCGAAAACAGTTAATGTGGCGGTGCCGGTCTGACCAGGCGCATTGAAGGTAATGTGGCAACTGCCGTTATTGATGATAGCCGAGCCCATGATTTCGTTGTTATGTGTCAAGGTGGCGCGTGCGCCATTGCCATTGCTGGCGTTCACGGTGAATGAGGTAGAACCAGTGCCGATGCTGCTGTTGTGGGTCACATTCATGTTTTCGGGAACGGCATTGCGCAGGGTGAGGGTAGGGTCGCCGTAAAGAATCCAAGACATGTAGGTGCCGAGGCCTTCTCCGCCGCCTTGTCCGTATTGGTCGAGGATTTTCAGGTTGCCGTTCATCGAAGTCCCTGCAAGCGTGCGTTTTATGTTGTTGCTGTAGCTTTCAACAAGGATGTCGACCATTTCGTCCTGACCGTACATTGGTGGAAGCCAAGGTTGTGAGATGTAGGAAAACATACCGCCAATGGCACCGGTAGGCTGGTCTGTGCTGCCGTTGTTGGCACGGAGCCAAGTCTCGGCAAAGCATGGTTGGTAGTGGTCGTATTTACCATTCAGGCAGGCCACTGACCAAACGATAGGAAGTTTGTTGACATTGGTCAAGGCGTTGATATTGCTGTTGCTGTATCCAAATACGCCCCAACTGGTTGCTGAACCGTGGTTGCAGTAATTGATTATGCTCAAACCTTCGTTGATATGCTCGCTGAGGATGGCTGCTGAACTCTGACAGCCGGAAACGCTTTGGTAATCACGGTGAACGTTGGTGTAGGTATATCCGAGCAAATCATCGCGGATGTTGTCGATATGTTGGTAATCCTGCTCGTTGAAATGTCCGCCTTGGCTTGTTGTTGCAACGCCGCTGCCCGTGGTAAGCCATGTGTCGGAGGCATTGATGTCTCTTTCGTAATGGATGACCTTGTTGACCTGATTGGTGACATGGTCGGTGCTTTCTGCGGAAAAACGGCCAACGAAAATGTCGTTATAATAATCGCTGCCAACGATTTGACCATACCAGTTGTCGGACTTGCCGCCGTAACCAGGGGTGGAATAGCTGTGTCCTGGAATTTGGGCGACATCGCCGACGAGAAGGACATACATAAGGTTGGGGTTGGCATTGTATTGGGCTTCAATGTAACTGTGGATGGCTTGGTCGGTGCTGCCGGTAGTGCTGGTGCCAACCATGGTCGTCGGGCGGCCAATCTGCTTTTTCCAGTTGACGAATGGCGCCATGGCATCCATGAAGGCATCGTGGCAGATGATGAGCAGGTCGCCTTCTTCTTCCATCACGTTGTATTTGGCTGTAGATTCTCTGTAATTGATGAACTGATTGGCATACAGAGCTTTCATTTCTGAATCCATCTTGATGCTGCTTGACTTGCGGGTCAGCTGGTTTTCGCCGCCCATGCTTTCGCTAAACATTTCGACGGTCAGGTCGTAATACACGCGCAAAGTCTGCGTGGCAGGGTTGTAGGCGAAAGGATAGATGACCATGTTCTGTCCGCGGAAATCACGCAAGATGTAAGGTTCATACAAACCAATCTGATTAGCAGGGAAGAAGGCATTCTGATTGTAGGCCTCGCCGTAGGTGTAAGGCACGTCATCGGGATTGATGCTGCGTGGAAAATCACCTTTTGATGGAGCCACATTTATTTCAAAATCAGCATATTGTGCATTAATGATGCGGATGCCGTAACGCTGGGCATCGCCGATGATGGCGGGAATGGCAATCATGGGCAGGTTGGGTTCGCCTGCGCCAAAGGTGCTGACGGTTTTCGGAACCGTAATCACATTGGCTTCGCCGCGTGGCGTCGTGACCGTATTGGCATAAAAGCCAGGAACTTGCACGTTGACTTTGATGCTGTTATCCGATGAGGAAATCAGTTGTGCCTTGATGGTTGAAGGATTGCTGCTCATGATGCCTGTCCATTGCTGCGCAAAAACGGCAGCCGACATGGCGATGAGCAAGAGCGTGAAAAATGCTTTTTTCATAGTTGATGAATTGTGATTAATGCTGCAAAGATAATGTTTTTCCGATAATTACAACTTGCAGCTTTTTGACATTTTGGAAGAAATGCTTTTCCTTGATTATTATATTGCAACATTCAAGTCGGCATTGGCATTGTGAAGATATGAAATGCCGCATTACAACCGCGGTTGATTTTTAAAAAAATCTCCCGCTGGTTCCGCTGACTCCCACAGAGAAATGTCTGCGAAAATCATCGGGATCAGCGGGAGAAAAAAACAATATTTATCGTTTATTTCGTCACCAGATTATAGGTGTCCTGAGCAATCACAAATTCTTCGTCGGTCGGGTAGACCACCACTGTGACCTTTGAGTCAGGAGCGGAAATGACGGCTGCATCGCCGATGGTTTCCTTGTTGATGCGTGGGTCGATCTTGATGCCGAGGAATTCCATGTTTTCGAGGATAGGTTCGCGCATGAACCATGCGTTTTCACCAATACCGCCGGTCATCACGATGATGTCGGCACCATTCATGATGGCTGCGTAGGCACCGATGTATTTCTTCACGCGGTGAGCGAACATGTTGAAAGCGTAGGTGCTGCGTTCGTCGCCTTCTTCCTTGCCTGCGCGGACGTCACGCATATCCTGCTTGCCGCCAGTGATACCCACGAGGCCCGACTTCTTGTTGACCAAAGTGTTCATTTCCTTGGTGTTGTAGCCTTCCTTGTCCATGATGTACATGAAAGCGCCAAGGTCGAGGTCACCGGTGCGGCTGCCCATCATAAGGCCTTCGACAGGGGTGAAGCCCATCGATGTTTCCACCGATTTGCCATATTCAACGGCTGCAATGGAAGCGCCGCTGCCCAAGTGGCAGGTGATGATTTTGCTGGTTTTCCAATCCTTGCCAACGAAAGCAGCAGCCTTTTCGGCGACATACTTATGGCTGGTGCCGTGGAAGCCGTAACGGCGCACGCGATACTTTTCGTAGTATTCGTAAGGCACGGCATAGAGGTAAGCCTCAGGTGGCATGGTAGCGTGGAACGAGGTGTCGAACACGGCTGCCATCGGGATGCCAGGAAGCACTTCTTCCATAGCGTGGATGCCTTGCAAGCTACCCGGGTTGTGCAGTGGAGCGAGGTCGCAGAGTGATTCGATGCCTTCGATGACCTTTTGGTCGATGCGGACGCTCTTTGTGAATGTTTCACCGCCGTGGGCTACTCTGTGGCCGACTGCATCAATTTCCTTCAGGTCCTTGATGACGCCCATCTTCGGGTCAACCAATGCTTTCAGCACTAATTTGATACCTTCGGTGTGGTTTGGGATAGGAAGCTGTTCGTAGTACTTCTCGCCGTTGTATTTATGTGTAAATTCACCCATTTCAAGGCCGATGCGTTCGAGCAAGCCTTTGGCTAAGAGGTGAGATGTGTTGGCGTTTTCCATGTCAAGCAACTGATACTTAATGGAAGAACTGCCGCAGTTTAAGACTAATATTTTCATGTTGAATGTTTTTGTTGTTTAACTGTTTATTTGTTTTCGCCCTTGGTGGGAGAAAGTAAATGCGGAGTAAATTTTAGAGTAAATTTCAACATGCAATTTCCTCCAAATTTACTGTTTACCCTCCGCGGAGCGGAGAAATTTACTTCTTCTGGGCGATGGCCTGGTTTGCAGTGATGGCGACGAGTTTGTAAACATCATCGATGGAGCAGCCGCGGCTCAAGTCGTTGCAAGGCTTTGCAAGACCTTGGAGGACAGGACCAACTGCTTCAGCACCTGCAAGACGCTGAACGAGTTTGTAAGCGATGTTGCCGACTTCGAGGCGTGGGAAGACCAATGTGTTGGCCTTGCCAGCGACAGGGCTGTTAGGAGCCTTGCTT
>JAZQPN010000287.1:0-4147 GCA_045628585.1 Bacteroidales bacterium
TCAGCGAAGCATCGGGCGTGGTGATGAAGCCGTAGACATTCAGCATCACGATGGAAAACGCCAAGATAAGGAAAAGCGTAACTTTCTTCGTGTCGGGTGATGTTTCACGGATGGTTTTCCAAATGACGAAAAGCGTCAAGGTGGAAATGAGCACTGTGCAAAATCTGAGGCCTAAAGTGCCGGAAAAGAGAATGCTGCTTAGGAAAGCCATCAGCCCGACCATTGGCGGATGATCATAATAACCCCAAGCAAGGTGCTCGCCGTACATGACATAATAGGCTTCGTCCTCGTTGATTTCGGTGAAAATCCCTTGCAGGAGATTGATGACAAACCATGCAAGAATGCCGATAAAAAGGCACATCTTCCATTTATCCGTACTTTCCTTTACCATGACATTCGTCTATTTTGACATGACAAAAACAAATAAAAGGCACACCGAAAGTGCCTTGGTGTACCTTTTATCATCAACTAAAATGCTAAACAAAACTTTATTAAAATGAAAAAACAAAAAGATTATCCAACGTGAATGTTGTCGTTGACAAACCGCATCAGTTTCTCAGGATCCTTGCTCAATTCCTGACGGAGATTGGTGTCGTTGAAATCGTTGAGGAACTTGATCATGTAGTCGACGATGGCATCGGAGAACACGCCCTTGGCGGTGTAAATCTCGCGGTCCTTGTCGAGTTCCTTTGCAGCGGCAACGCATGAATCAGGCAACTGCTCGAGAGCTTCCTGAATCTGCTTGTTCTTGTCGTCGTGGATGTTGACGCCGAGGCCAACGTAGGTCTTTTCGGCGATTTCCAGAGCGTTCGGGATTTCAAATCCGTGACGGGCGGCAGCGCAGAGGGCAGCCATCAGCAGATACATGTCGGCGCAACCATCAGAAGCACGCCATTCGAAGGTCTGCTTGTCGCTGAAATCGCGGCCCGAATTCTTTTCAAGCGGATTGCAGGTAGCAGCCATATCCTTGCCGTTGTTGACCCAACCCAGCGGGACACGCACCAAAGCGCTGCGGTTCGAGAACGACCAGCACAATGATGTAGGAGCCTCCTGATGAGGAACCAAACGGAAGAATGCCAGCGGGTTAGGATTGCCGAAAGCAGGCAGCGAGGTACCAGCCACCATGTAGCCGGCAATGGCTTTCTTACATTCGTCGGTGAGTTCGCCGCCGTTGAGCATCATGCTCTTGCCATCCTTCGTGAACTTGCAGTGAACGTGCATGCCTGAACCGGCTTTGCCCACGGTAATCTTTGGAGCGAAGGTCAAGGTAACACCATACTGATAAGCCAACTGACGCATAATCCATTTAGCGACAACGAGTTGGTCGGCAGCATCTTCGATATTGGTTGGCAGGAATTCGATTTCGTTCTGCTCGTAAATCTTGCCGTCCTGGGTGAAGTTACCCACTTCTGAGTGACCGTATTTAATCAAGCCGCCAGCCTGAGCGATGAGGCGCATGGCTTCGACACGGAAATCGGTGAACTTATTATAAGGTGCGCTTTCGTGATAGCCTTTCTGGTCAGGCACAGGGTAAATTCCTTCGTCGTCGGCGATGATGTAGTATTCGAGTTCGCCCATGGTTTCCATCTGCATTCCAGTGGTTTCCTTGAAGACTTTGTGAGCCTTGCGGAGGATGTATTCCGGCGAGCTTTCGAAAGGTTCGCCGTCGCGGTTGAAGAACGAGCAGAGGATATCAAGCGTCGGAACTTCGGTGAAAGGATTGCGGAAAGCGGTCTTGTACTTAGGAATGACGTAAAGGTCACTCTTGCCTGCCTCGATGAATGGGAACAGGCTTGAACCGTCGACGCGCTCACCGGCAGAAAGGATGTTCTCCAAGTGTTCTGCACTGTGAATCACGAAGTTCAAGGTTTTCAGTTTACCATCCCAGCCACAATAGTGGAAGTTGATGAATTCGATTTCATTTTCCTCGCAGTAGCGAACGATGTCGGCGCGAGTGAATTCTGATGCAGGCTTCTGAAGGTATTGCACCAGACGATTAGGGTTCATGGCAATTTTTGCGTCCATTACTTATGATTTAAGATTTAATGATTTAAGATTCAAAGATTTAAAAATTTAAAATCTAAAGAATACGGCATCGCGAAACGACCGAAACCGTATCTTTTGCGCAAAGATAGGAATTATTCCGTCATAAAAGCTAAAAGGTGAAAATAAAAGCGGATTTCTGCTTATGAAGGAACACGAAGCAGCGAGACATCAAGATTATTACTCATTATTTCATTTTGTTTTTCGTCAACTGTTGCGGCGTGCCAAAATCTCGGCGCGCTTGTCGAGGAGGGCGTCTATTTCGTCTTCCGAGAGTTGCGGGTTGCGCAACTGTTCATCGATGGTTGAAAGCAGCGAATCGTAGCGTTCGTTGGTGTCGGCAATGTCTTTCAGTTCCTTTTCCTTGCGCGTGACGACTTCTTCGGCGGTAGGTTTTTGCGGCTCAAAGCCCAAGTCGGGACCCAATTTGTCCTTCATCTCGCCCACGATGACCGAGACGATTTTCTTGGTGAAAGGGTCGAGTTTGTATATTTCAATCTTCATGTCGTCCTTCAGTTCATCGAATTGCGACATGAACATTTTCAGTTGTTCCAATTGCTGCGGGTCAACGCCGGGGACGCTCGAAAGGTCCTGTTTCTCCATCAGTTTCTTCAGCATGTTGAGCAAATCCTCTAATTCGTTGTTGAAATTTTCGTCTTCCATATCAATTGTTCATTTTTACGCATGCAAAGTTACGCTCAAAATCCGTTCCAAATGCAAAGGAAATGCTTTTTTGCGAAAAAGCGTGTCAATTTGGCAAAAATTTGCGAATATTGCAGTTTTCAAAAGCATTGACTATGGATTTTCAAACCCTAAAGATACAACTTGGCGAGAGCATGGCATGGATCAATCTGGACCGTCCGGAAGTGCGCAACGCCATGAATCCCACCATGATTGCCGAACTTACCGAGGTTTTCGGCTGGCTGAACAGTCGCGACGACATTCGGGTCATTATCATTAAAGGCAATGGCAAGTCGTTTTGCGCCGGCGCCGATTTGAACTACATGAAGGAGATGGCAACCTACAGCCGCAACCAGAATTTCAACGATGCCAAACGGCTTTCGGATTTGTTCAAGTCGGTTTATTTCTGCAACAAGGCGGTCATTGCCGATGTCCATGGCGCCTGCATTGGCGGTGGCAACGGCATTGCGGCAGCAGCCGACATCGTGATTGCCGAGACTAACACGAAATTTGCCTTTTCCGAGGTGAAGCTGGGCATTACGCCGGCCACTATTTCGCCTTTCGTGGTGCAACGTTGCGGCATGGCTGCGGCGCGCGAGCTGATGCTTACGGGACGAGCGTTTTCGGCTGCTGAAGCCAAGGCTTTCAAACTGGTGAACGAAGTGGTCGATGAATCGGAAATGATTGATGCCGAGCGAAAATACATCGCTCATTTCCTGCAAGCCTCGCCCGATGCCGTGGCCAACTGCAAGAGCCTTTTGCGCTCGATGTCGGGCTTGGCCAATCCTTACGACAGCCTGTTCGATTACACTGCCGCTGCCATTGCCGACCAGCGTATTTCCAAAGCAGGTCAGGAAGGCATGAAGGCGTTTTTGGAAAAACGGGAGCCGGAGTGGAGGGTTTGATTTGTCATCAGAATCATTTTTCCAAGGCAATGTTCCAAGGCTGGATTTGTGAAGGGCGGAATGTTCCGGTCCAATTCTGATAGCCTTTTTTCGATACTTGAATCTGCTGTATTTCAGCTTGTTTTTCAAAAGGTATTTCAATTGAAAACCGACCAAGCGAATCTGTCGTGGTATGAATGTTTTGTATGGTGATCTGGGCATTGCTCACCGGCAAAGCGGTTTCGGCATCGATGATGGTTCCGAAAACCAGTCCCAAATCGTTGTTGCGTTTTATGTTCAGGTTGATGTTGCGTTGCACTTTGACGGTCGTGTCGATGCTTTGGTAGCCGTCGGCTTTAAATAACGTGAGTTCGATATAAAATAACTTACTGAAAAAGAATAACATAGCGATATTTTTTGTATATTTGTAGTGTAAAAGTAAAACAATACAAAAAAGGCACGCTATGTTATTATCAGAGGACAAAATTACGGAAATTTATTGCTTGGCAGACGATTTCTGCAAGTTTTACAGCGAAACG
>JAZQPN010000288.1:0-2710 GCA_045628585.1 Bacteroidales bacterium
TGCCGCCCTAATCGAAGTTGAACCTTGCGAAGAAAGACAGGAAAAGCCACAGGCAAGCAGACCCAACCTTGACGAAACCGCACACCCAGGTTTCGGTGAAGAAGGAAAATATCACAGCAAGGACCACGAAAATCCTTTGCCAAAAGGCTCACGACTCACCTTTGCCCTTGTCGGGCAGCAGAACAGCGGCAAGACCACCCTTTTCAACCGACTCACGGGAGCATCGCAACATGCCGGCAATTTCCCAGGTGTTACCCTCGAGCGAATTGACGGCACCATTATCGACCATCCCGACACCCAAGTCACTGATTTACCAGGGATTTGCTCACTTTCTCCCTATACTTCCGAAGAAAACCTTACCCGACAATTCATCCTTGAGGAAAAACCCAAGACCATCATCAACATCATTGACGCCAACAACATACAGCATGGTCTTTTTCTCACCATGCAACTGATGGAATTGGATGTTCCTATGGTATTGGCACTCAACATGATGGATGAAATCCGAAACAATGGCGGCACCATTCGCGTGAACCAAATGGAACAAATCCTGGGTTTGCCAGTCGTCCCGATTTCAGCGGCTAAAAACGAAGGCGTAGCCGAACTCATCGACCATGCCCTTCACATTGCAAAATATCAGGAAAGGCCTGCCCGTCAGGACTTTTGCAACAAAGACGACCACAAAGGCGCCGTTCACCGCTGCCTGCACAGCATCATGCACCTCATCGAAGACCACGCCCAACGCGCCGACATTCCCATCCGTTTTGCCGCCTCAAAACTGACTGAAGGTGATGAATCCATTCTCAACGCATTGCAACTCTCACAGAATGAGAAAGAAACGCTTGAACACCTGATTATCCAAATGGAGGAAGAACGCGGTTTGGACCGTGCCGCTACCATGGCCGAAATGCGTTTTTCGTTCATCAATAGGCTTTGCCAGCAAACCGTTGTCAAGCCCAAGGAAAGCAAGGAATACCAGCGAAGCCGCCGTATAGACCAATATCTGACAGGCAAATTCACCGCCATTCCAATTTTCCTATTGGTCATGTTTGCAGTGATTTGGCTTTCGATTGATGTCATAGGCGCGCCATTACAAGACCTGTTAAGCAATGGCATTCAGGGGCTTGCCAATATTTGCGGCGATGCTTTGGCCCATTGGAATGTCCATCCAACCGTACAGGCATTGGTAGTGAAAGGCATTTTTGGCGGTGTTGGAAGCGTGCTGAGTTTTGTCCCGATTATCATCATCCTGTTTTTCTTCCTCAGCATTTTGGAAGACAGCGGCTACATGTCGCGCGTTGCTTTTGTCAGCGACAGTTTTTTGCGCAAATTAGGTCTCACAGGACGCAGCATCATTCCGTTGCTCGTCGGTTTTGGTTGTTCCGTTCCCGCAGTCATGGCCACACGCTCCCTGTCGTCGGCACACGACCGCTGGCGCACCATTCTGCTCATCCCGTTCATGAGCTGCTCGGCAAAAATACCGATTTATGCATTTTTCACCTCCATGTTTTTCCCACATCACGGCGGACTCGTCTTGATATGTCTCTACCTGTTAGGCATCACCATAGGTTTACTTTCCGCATTGATTTCCAAATGGTTAAACAAAAACAGCGAAGCTGCGCCATTCGTCATGGAGATGCCGAATTACCGTCTGCCAAGTCCGAAAAACGTTGGACACCTTTTATGGGAAAAGACAAAAGACTTTATCCGGAATGCCTTTACCGTCATTTTCATTGCATCAATCGTCATCTGGTTTTTGCAGACATTCGATTTTCATTTCCACACGGTTGAAAACGGCGAAGGAAGCATTTTGGCAAGCATCGCGGGCCTCATCGCTCCGATTTTCAAGCCATTAGGATTAGGCAAATGGCAAATCGTCACTTCCCTGATAAGCGGCTTCATTGCCAAAGAGAGCGTCGTTTCCACCATGCAAGTCCTGAACGGGACAGCCTTCATCACCACCTTGACAGCCATCCCGATGCTCGTTTTCTGCCTGCTTTACACGCCTTGCGTGGCAACCATTGCTTCCATCAAACGTGAATTAGGCGGCAAATGGGCCTTTTACGTCGTTGTTTTCCAATGCGTTATTGCCTGGTTGGTCGCTTGGATTGCTTACTCAATTGCCGGAATCTTTTTTTAAGGTGATGGATGATGGGTGATGGGTGATAATTTATTCTTAATTCTTAATTCTTCCAACAAAACAAAAAAAACAAAATATGAACGCTCCTACCCTCATCATACTCATCATCATTATTGCATTGGCCATAATTGCAGTGATTTTTACACGCAAGAACAAAGGTAAAAACGGCTGTTCAAATTATGGAAGCAATTCGTGTTCAAGATGCAGCAATGCAGATTGTCCGTTGAAAAACAGCAGCAAACTCAATCGAAATACTCAGGATAATAATCCATGATGATGTCCTCAGGCCACTGCAAATCAGACTCTTCATCACCGGCAACAGCGGTCAAGGCATCATGAATCAGATTATATAGGTTTTCATCGACGGACTTCAACATTTCCAAAGGCACTTCCGGACCGCTGGTTTTGATGAAAAGCTTCAAGGTTTCGGCTTCCTTTTCAAACAATTCAATTGAAAATCTGTAAGTTCCAGTGCGGCGCTGCGCTTCGGGCAACAAGCCAAAAGTAAATATTTCTGGACGTATCATAAAGCATCAATTTCCTGCAAAAATAGAAGAAATCCACAATGCA
>JAZQPN010000289.1:0-2591 GCA_045628585.1 Bacteroidales bacterium
GCATAATTGTTGTTGTAGTTACCATCATCGACAGCGGATGACACGCCAGAATAGTAAGTCCAAGTGTGGTCTTCATAGTCGTTAAGGACAACCGTCTGGCCAAAAACGCCGCTATTATGGTTGAAACTGTTCGAAGCGACATCGGATTCTAAAAGCAAGTCACCCATGCCGATAGCCTTCACTGTCTGGTTTTCCAGCACTGTGAACGGTCCCGTGTAAAGCGTGCCGTTCGTGCTGTTAGGTTCAAGGCCGTTTGTGGTATAGTAAATGAGAGCGCCTGCAGTGCTGCACGTTATGGTTGTGGTGGCATTATCGCCATTGTCGGTGAAACTGATGACTGGCGTAGCGCATTTTTCCTTCACAGTGACATTGACCGTCGTGCTGCAAGCCGTAGTGCCATCGAATTTCTTGGCCGTAAGCGTCAGCGTAGTTCTGCCTTTCGATATGGCATGAAGGGTAAACGTACCCGTATTATTTGGACTGTTTTCCACCGATGCGGGATTCACAGTGATAATGCCGCTGTTGCCCGAAGCCACCACATCGTTATAGACCTGACTCGTAGGCGTTAAATTATAGGTCACCGTGCGGTCTGCCTGGCCAACGACCAATTCCACATCGTTTGCCGAAATTTTTGTCGGGTCGGGAAGCGGCTCGAACTGCGCATACAAAGTCATATCGACTGTACTTTCTGCACTATTATTGGTCAGAGGCACAGGATAATTGCCACTGCTACTAACGATAGTTCCAGTCGGCGTTTCGCTCCAACCTTTGAAATAATAACCGGAATTTGGAGTTGCAGTAAATGTAGCACTTGTCGTGGCAGAAATACTATTCCAGTGCTCACCATAGACCATAGCCGCCACCGAAGCGTTAGCCGTGCCACCGGCAGCAGGAGTAGCCGTAGCAGTAGCCGTGAAATAGAATTTCGGCAGTGCCTTGAAGACAGCATATCTATTATAAACCTCTGTTTCACCGTCTGTAGTTGAAGCTTTGAACGTTCCTTGATAATGTGAATCATTTTCAGTACCTGAAATAATTGAATTCCCTAAAGCATCAGTCGACCAGCCACAATATTCATAACCTGTATTTGCCTTGGCATACAAATGCAAAGTTACATTACCACCAGAAGAGTTCGTGCCATTTGTCGCCTCGGACGAAGTTCCATTATAAATGGGATTATACGTTTGGCTTGCGCTGGCATAAACCATACCGGAACCCGTAGGCGTTGGATAAACCGTTACTTTTGCATAGTAAGTACTTTGGCCAGGGTTTGCCCACACCTGAGCCGAAATGCTAAAGATGAGTAAAATTAAAACCGATAGTCTTTTAATCAATCTGTTCATTTTTTTATTTGGTTTAATTGTTTATTCCTTTTGTTTTGTATATAGATGTTTACGTATGAAATGCTTAAACAGAGCGCCAGCACCAGGTAAGGCGCATCGGTGAGGGTGTGAGGCGACAGCACCATGGCCAGGAGCCAAACCGCAATCACAATGGCGTAAGGCAGGCACCAGTGCTTCCGCCATTTCCAGAAGATGAGCGGCAGCGGGTTGAAAGGGATGAGCAGCCAGCTCCATTCGGTGCAGACCAGCTTGGAGAAAAGCACCAGATAGACGGAGACAATTCCCAAGAGGCTCTGCACGGCGAGCAGCACATAGTCCATAAAGGACCTATGCAAAAAAAGTGCCAAAACGGTGAGTGCCAGCAGCAGCAAGGCTAAATGCGTCGGGGTAAACCAAGGCTTGTGCAGGCCTTCGCCTTCGGGCACAAGAACCCTTGGCTCCGAGTCAATCAGCAGCCGTCCGTTCACGCTGGCGTGCGAAAGCACGTCAACGAGGTCGGCGGGCATAATCACCTTTTCAACCTTCGGGCAGTTTTGGTCAATCGAGCCATTGCCTATCAGGTTCAAGAAGCACCATGTCCAAGGGCTGTCCTTCATCTGCAAGCCAGTCAGTTCGCGGCGGGTAAGCTGGTATTTCTCAGGCCATTCACCATAAGTGATATGGGTGCTGCCTAATCCTTCCTGCAACTCGAGCAGCACGCTGTGGGCGCAGCCGCGGGCGAGGTAGTCGTAAGGCAGCTCAAAGCCTTCCATGACGTGGTTGTCGAGCACACGCCAGAGGTTGCGCTTGGCTTCCAACGGCAGGTTGAGGGTGTATTCCTTCACGCCGCGGCCTTCCTGAGCATACGTATTTACATAATCCTGGGCGGGAATGGCAAACATGCCCATCTTCAGGTTTCCGGCGAGGAAAGACAGCACGCGGTGCGTCGCGTCTTCCGATTCGTAGGAAAAGACGTAATCGAGGTTATGCGTCGGACACTGCAAATGCAAGGCGGCATGGCCTACACGCGAATAAAGGATGTTGCCCGGCCCAGCCACAAACAGCGAAACGATGACGAAATTTTCATCCTCTTCGGCATTTATGGTGTCCTGCGCACGGCTTTGCAAAGGCGAAATGAACATACACAGCACAAAACAAACTACAGCAAGAGCAATTCCTGCCTTGCCGATGGAATGTTTTTCAATGTGTAATATGTTATTATTCAACTTCTTAAAAATATTCTCTCATTTACATTTTACCAAATAATAC
>JAZQPN010000290.1:0-1685 GCA_045628585.1 Bacteroidales bacterium
CAACAACAAAGGCGTGTTCGGCGGTATCGGCGGTTTTGTCGACGACCCGACCAAGCAGCCTCAGGATGTGGTTATGTACATTCTTTATCCATGGTTCATGATGCTGCTTTTCTTGGTGGCAGGCATCTCGTCGCGCTATGCTTTGGATAAGCAAACCGGCAAACGGTTCATCAAGAGCCGTACTTTGAAGCTGTTGGTGCCATCAACCATCGGCCTGTTCGTCTTCCATTGGATGACAGGCTATTTCAACACCGCCGTGGCCCGTGGCATGGGTGTTTTCGACAACGTTCCCGCCATTGGAAGATATTTCATCTGCACATTCAGTGGGATTGGACCTCTGTGGTTCATCCAAGACCTGTGGCTCTTCTCGCTGCTTATTGTCCTCATCAAGAAGATTGATTGTCGTGACCGATTTTGGAACTGGTGCGGCAAGGCAAACATTGCGGTCATCATTCTGCTCGGCGTGTTGGTCTGGTTGGGCTCGCAAGTGCTCATCTTCAATCCGCGCCCCGAGAGTCTTGATGGTTTGTACAACCTATACAAGCCTCTGACCTATTTCATTCCGTTCCTGTTGGGCTATTTCGTCTTCTCGCACGACGAGGTCCAAGACAAGGTCGAAAGTATACATCTGCCCATGTTCATCTGTGCAGCGGCATCGTGTGTAGCTTTGGTTCTGTCGGGTTGGGGCAAGTGCAATACCGATCCCGACTTCCTTTCCGGCTGGCTCAACTGCCTCTACGCCTGGCTGATGATTCTCGCCATGTTGGGCTGTTTCAAGGCATGGTTCAACAGAACCAACAAGTTTGCCGATTACATGACCAGATCGAGTTTCGGAATCTACATCGTTCATTACCTTGTAGTAGTTGCTTTGGGCTATCAGATGAAACAATACACATCGCTTTCGCCTTGGGCAATGTATGTTATACTCACCGCTGCTGTTATGTTGCTTTCGCCGGCTATCTACGAGATTTTGAAGCGCATCCCGTTCATCAGATGGTGTGTGTTGGGTATCAAGAAAAGAAAGGAATAAACAATGAACAAGTTAAACATCTATTATTGTCCCAACTGCAAGAATGTTGGCATCGCTTACGGCAAGGCGCAAATCGAATGTTGCGGTTGCAAAATCGAACCCGTAACGATTGAAAATTTGAACACCATTCCCACCATCACCGAAATGGACGGAGAATATTTGCTGGAATACGCCTGTCCGATGACGAAGGACGACTTCATTGTCGCCATCGTGGTGGAGCGTTACGACCGTGTCGGGCTTATCCGTCTCTTTCCCGAACAGGCTGCAGAGGCTCGTGTGGCGCAAGTCAAAGGAGCGAAGATTTACACCGTATTTTGCCGCCAAGGCAAGGTGTGGGCCGAATTGATGAAATGAACATGGAAACGGAAAGACTGATATTGCGTCCGTGGTGCGAAGATGATGCAGAGAGCCTGTTTGCGTTTGCCAAAGACCCGGCAGTCGGTCCCATAGCGGGCTGGCCGACACATACCAGCGTTGAAAACAGCCGTGAAATTATCCGTAATGTACTGGCTGTCAATGAGACATACGCCGTTTGCTTGAAAACGGACAACAAGGCCATCGGTAGCATTGGCTTGATGATTGGCACACAAAGCAACCTCGATTTGCCCGAAACGGAAGGTGAAATCGGTTACTGGATTGGCGTGCCTTTTTGGGG
>JAZQPN010000291.1:0-2172 GCA_045628585.1 Bacteroidales bacterium
CATTTGACAAAAGATAGGTCAATGATGCGTGGCGAATGTAATCTTTGCCGGATTTTACTTCAATCGGAATTACGGAACCGTTTTTTTCAATTAGAAAATCGACTTCGCCGTTTTTCTTGTTATTATAATAGAATAGGTTGAATTGGCGGGCTGTCAATTCCTGTGCCACGAAATTCTCGTAAATTGCACCGTAATTTATCGTACATTCACCTGTTAAGATTTTCACTTGCAGACCATTGGCATACATGGCACATAACAATCCAACATCGTTCAGAAACAATTTGAAAAGACTTCTTGATTTTGACAGAAGCAAAGGAGCAACAGGCTCGGAAGCATTGAAAGTTGGCAAGGCTACTCCTGCATCTTTCAACCAGATGAAACTGTTTTCGTAACGGCTAAACTTCTGATTTTCATTGAGGTTTTTCAGAATAAACCGCTTGTTTTTGCTGCTGAGTTCGGAAGGAATCAATGATAGAATCTCTTCAAGATAAAGTTTGTTGCCATGGTCGTATTGGGCAATGTCCTTTTTGTATAATTCAATAATAGCTTTTTGAATTTCAATAACTTCCGCAATGTTGTTGGTCTTGATGTAGGTGTCGACAACGGCTGGCATACCGCCAACAACAAGGTACAAATTGAAAAACTTCATGATTTGCCGATGGACAAATTCATCGACAGGCGTCTGCTTGTCAAACGATTGCTTCAAGTGCAGGAAGACTTCTTCTGAACAATTGTTTGCCATTAGAAATTCTTCGAAATCAAGCGGATGCATTGTCATTAAGGAAAGATACCCGACAGGGAACGACCTTATGTCTTTCAGTTCCACACCAAGCAATGAACCGCTCATCACGTATCTGTAACTGCCTTCATCCACAAGGAATTTTATTGCGGTGACAATCTCCTTGCAGCATTGCACTTCATCTAAGAAAATCACGGTTTTGCCTTTCAGCAAACGTTTGTTTGCGAGCAACGACAGACTGCGAAGCAAATCTTGTGCGTTTGTGGTCTTTTCAAACAACTCCTTGGCTTCGATATTTTCCAGGAAATTGATTTCCACAAACGAGCCGGCTTCTTCCTTTAGCACTTTTCTGATGGTGAATGTCTTTCCCACTTGTCTTGCGCCTGTGATTAGAAGGGCTGATTTCGTCGTGGAAGAAATCCATTTTTTAATATTATTTTCTATATTTCTAAAAATCATATTATTAAGTAAATAATATCCGTTTTTCGGCAGCAAAAATACAAATTTTATCCGTTTTTCTGCAATAAAATTTATTGTTTTTTACCGTTTTTCTGCAACGAAAATGCTGATTTTTGCCATTTTTCTGCAACCATTTTGAAGATTTTGACCATTTTTCTGCAAAAATAGAGCTATAAAACTGAGAAGCTATTTTGATTTGGATGAATTATTTTGCTATACGAGTTTTAGGTACATCCCGATGGGATGTCAAGTCGGTTAGCGTGTAAGTTTTTACCGAACGTAAATCCCTACGGGATTGAATGTTACATGCCGTAGGCATGCCCGTTCGGTAAAAAACACAGTCCAACACTTTTCTTTGGCATCCCGTTAGGGATGCGCCCTGCAAATGTTTCTAATAAAATCAAAACAGCTTCTGAGATTCATCGAAATTTACTGGAACGTAAAGACGCACGGCCGTGCGTCTCTACATGCCAAAAAATATGGCAGGCAAATACAATCTCTTAAATTCTCTCAATCTTAGCTCCCAAAGCATTCAGACGTTGGTCGATGAACTGATAGCCGCGGTCGATTTGGTCGATGTTGTCGATGATGCTGGTGCCTTCGGCTGACATGGCTGCAATGAGCAAGGCCACGCCGGCACGGATGTCAGGCGAACTCATACGCAAGCCTCTCAGTTTGTGGTGCTTGTCCAATCCGATGACGTTGGCGCGGTGTGGGTCGCAAAGAATGATTTGTGCGCCCATGTCGATGAGTTTGTCGACGAAAAACAGACGGCTTTCAAACATTTTCTGGTGAATGAGAACCGTGCCTTTGGCTTGGGTGGCGACCACCAGGACGATACTGATCAAGTCGGGCGTGAAACCAGGCCACGGGGCATCGGCAACGGTGAGGATGCTGCCGTCCATGAAAGTGTCGACTTCGTAATGCTCTTGAGCGGGAATGTAAATGTCGTCGCCGTGGAATTCCATTTTGAC
>JAZQPN010000292.1:0-2255 GCA_045628585.1 Bacteroidales bacterium
TGCAACATGTCCGATGCCGCAGACGATGTTGCCCGAAAACAGGTCGCCTTCATCGCTGACGTTCATCACTTTATATGTCCGTCCATCGTATTCAACGAGTTCAACGGCATCGACGTGCAGGGTGATGGTTTCCGTTCCTGCCTTAATCTGCCACTCGTCGCCGGTCTCGGCTGCAAAATCGTAGAGCATGGTGAACTCGTTCAAAGTCTTGTTCCACCAATACACCACGTTGTTTTCCTCGTAAACGTATTCGTGCGTGATTTCCTGATGCTTGTCGTACAAGGTGTTGGTGCGCACAATGATTTTCACGTCCTTATGTTCGATGACCGTGTCGCCCTCTTGCTGCAACTGCTGGTAAGTGATGCTGCCGTTGTCGTTTTGGATTTCGTAGTACCATTCGGCGTGGGTTGGAGCAAATTCTGGTATTTCAATTTCAATATAGTTCGTGAATTCCTCCCAGACCGGAGCGTTTCTGTAGGCTTCGGCACTGCCAGCCGGAACATAGACAGGTATGCTTTTAGAAACGCCATAGAATGGTGACATTATATTTGTACCTGATGTAGTTGGCGGTTGTTGTGCATAGCAATAAATCGATGACAAGGCTACGCAACGATCAAAGGCCTCCCGCTCAATTGTTTGTACGCTTTCTGGAATCACTACTTTCTTCAGAAACTGACATAATGTGAAACAACCTTCAGGGATTACAGTTATGGAATTTGGAATGGTAAATTCTCTGAAATTGCAAATATTAAATGCGTATTTGCCAATACTTGTCACAGTGTTAGGTATCACGTAAGGTTCTGTAAATTCGCAACCAGAAAAAGCCCTTTCATCAATAGTAGTAACAGAACTTGGAATGGTTGGAAAAGGAGCTTCTCCAACTTGAGAAAAAGCATATCTTCCAATGCTCACAATATCTTCGGGAATAATGGTTGTCTTGCATCCAACCCTCAGTTTCTTGCTTTCCCTTTCAATGATGGCATTGTTTTCTGAATAAAACCTTTCATTATTTTCATCGACAGTTATCTCCATCAGGTTTCTACAGCCACGGAAAGGATTTTCACTATGTGAAGAGTAATCATCAATTCGGTTTGTGGAACTTGGTATGTGTATTGCCGTCAATGAGGTACAATATGCAAAGGCACTATTCTCAATGGTGGTAAGTGTATTGGGAAATACAATATCTGTTATTTTTTCACATGAAGAAAACATAGAGGGAACAATAGTTGTCAGACTGTCAGGCAATACCAATTGGCCTTCGAATCCACAATTCCCAAAGCAGAGATAACTGTACTCAATGTTTTTATTAGGCAAGGATAATCCGCTTAGCTTTGTGCATACGTCAAAAGCACAACTTCCAACGGAAACCATTGAAGCGGGAATGTTGAGCGTGCCTGTCCATTGGGTACAGTGACCGAAAGCGAAATAACCTACTGTAGTTAATGATTCAGAGAGTTTTATGTCGGTAGCGTTTTCGCAATGATAGAAAGCTTGTTCTCCGATTGTTGTTACCGTGTTGGGAATTTCAATGGAGGTTAGTCCCGTACAATGGTCGAATGCGTGGTCTCCGATTGAAACGATTGTCCAAGTGACATTACCATTAGTAAATGTTTCTGGAATAATCAGATCGCCTGTCGGTTTGTCGTAACCGTAATAATAGATTCCATTTATGCAGTTAGGATAAGTCACACAGGCAGTGTGGTTTTCGCTATCTACGATGTTCAGATAAATCACCTGTCCAGATGGCGCTATGATTGGGAAATCGTAGGCAAAAGACTGCATTGCGCAAGAAATTGCGATGATTAGAAAAAGGATGGATTTTTTCATGATGTATGAGTTTTAATTTGTTAATATTCAATTGATTATAATTTTTCGTTTGGAGACGTTGCACGCAACGTCTCTACACGGCGTTGACGATTTCCTCGAAGCTGCGCTTGTCATCTGTCATGTCCATTTTCATTTGCTTGATGCGCACCTTGCGGCGGTAATACGAATCGGTTTGGGTGTCCAACAGAATGGAAATCACTTGGTTGGAGAAATTCTGCTTTGAGAGGCAGCAGATGCGCACATCCCATTTCGAGAGTTTCGGGAAAAGGCAGAGCAGGCGCTGCGAGAAACCGTCGTAAACCAAATCGGTCAGACCGATGAAATCGGCCCAGTCGTCCTCGCTGAGCGTGAAGTTCAGCGATTCGGTGGTCACTTCTTCGGTGAGGCTTTTGGCCGTAGCAAAGACCTTGTTGCGCAGCAGTATCTGG
>JAZQPN010000293.1:0-2836 GCA_045628585.1 Bacteroidales bacterium
GAACCTTTTTGGAGAGGAATTGTTATCATAGCGAACTGTAAAAACCAACACACTATGAAGAAATACGTTTGTGATGTCTGCGGTTACATTTATGACCCAGAAAAAGGCGATCCTGATAGCGGCATTGCCCCAGGAACACCATTTGAAGAAATCCCTGACGACTGGACATGCCCACTTTGCGGTGTCGGCAAAGACAGTTTCTCGGAAATGTAAAACCAATTGAAAATTGCGGGAGTGTTGGAAAAAGCGCTCCTGCAATTTTCTTAAAATCAAAATTTTATGGATAACAAGGCACTTTTTAAAATCAGTTACGGACTTTATGTCCTGACCACCAATTACGAAAACAAGGACAACGGATGCATCATCAACACCGTGCTGCAACTCACGAGCGACCCGTTAAGAATTTCTGTCACAGTCAACAAAAGCATCTACACCCACGACCTGATTAAAGACTCGTGCGTGTTCAATATTTCCTGCCTTACCACCGAGACACCAATGTCGGTATTCGAACATTTCGGATTCCAGTCCGGCAGAGATGTCAACAAATTTGAGAACAGTCAGGAAGAACCACGCGCCGTGAACAATGTGATTTACATTCCGAAATACAGCAATGCTTTCATCGCTTGCCATGTGGTGAAAACCATCGATTTCGGCACACACACCATGTTTATCGCCGAGGTTCAAGACGCTCAGGTGCTTTCCGACAAGCCTTCGCTGACATACGACTATTACCAGCAAAACATCAAGCCGAAACCACAGCCAAAGGCTGAAAAAGGAACCAAAGAGTTGCGACGCTGGCAATGTCAGGTTTGCGGTCACATTTACGAAGGTTACGAACTGCCAGATGATTTCGTTTGCCCAGTTTGCAAGCATGGCTGGGAAGTTTTCGTTGAAATATTCGAATAAAAACAGAAAAAAGCGATATGAATAACATTCAACTTTCAGAAAACATTTTTTACGTTGGCGTAAACGACAGACGCACAGAACTTTTCGAAAACCACATGGAACTGCCAAATGGCGTTTCATACAATTCCTATTTGATTGTTGACGAAAAAGTTGCCCTCATAGACCCAGTCGAAGCCGGTTTCTTTGACGAATATCTTCAAAAGGTGAAACTCGTTCTCGATGGCCAAAAAGTTGATTTTCTCATCGTCAACCATGCCGAACCCGACCATAGCGGAGCCATTGCGGCCATCATCAGGGAATATCCTGAAGTTCAAGTCGTTGGAAACGCAAAGACTTTCGCTCCTTTGGAGGCATTTTACGGCCCGATTGACAACAAACTCATTGTTGCCGATGGCGAGACTCTGAATATTGGCCAACACACGTTCCAATTCTTCATGGTTCCTATGGTCCATTGGCCCGAATCTATGGTCACATACGAGCAAAGCACAAAGATTGTCTTTTCAAACGATGCTTTCGGCGGTTTCGGTGCCTTGAACGGTGGCATTTTCGATGATGAAACCGACATCCGTTTTTACGAAGACGACATGCGCCGCTACTACGCCAACATCGTCGGCAAGGTGGCAGGACCTACCTTGAAAGCCATTCAGAAACTCGGCGGATTAGAAATCAAGATGATAGCTCCGTCCCACGGACTTATTTGGCGCAGCAATCTGCAATGGGTTCTCGGCAAATACATCCAATGGAGCAGTCACCAAAGCGAGGAAGGCATCGTGATTATTTATGGTTCCATGTACGGCAACACTGCCCGCATGGCCGACATCATAGCCCGTGGCGCAGCCGAAGCCGGCATCAAGAACATTCGTGTTTACGATGTAGCCAAAACCGAGGTCTCCTTCATCATGAGCGACATTTGGAAATACAAAGGTGTCATCATCGGGGCTTGCGCCCATTATGGCAGCATGTTCCCGAATATGACTTTGCTCGCTCACGAGCTCAACGAATTCAAGCCGAAAAACAAAATCTACGGCATTTTCGGCGGCATGAGCTGGGGCGGCGGTGGTGTGAAAACACTCTGCAAACACGCTGAAGAAGGCGGTTGGCAACTCGCAGCCGAAAGCGTGGAAGTGAAAGGCGCTCCTATCCGCGAAGAAGACATTGACAGACTTTACAATTTAGGCTTTAAAATTGGGAAAGAAATTCAATAAACTAACTATGGAGCAAGGCAAGTCCTTGCTCCTATCCTATTAAAATCATGAAAACCATAGCATTAGTAGCACACGATGCCAAAAAGAAAGACCTATTGGAATGGGTCACGAAACATGTAGATAAACTTCGTGGTAACGAGTATTATGCAACGGGGACAACGGGCAAGCTGTTATCAACTGTTCTTGATGGTATTCACTGCCTGAAAAGCGGTCCACTTGGTGGCGACCAACAGCTCGGCTCGTTGATTTCGGAAGGGAAAATCGATTATCTCATCTTTTTTTGGGATCCGATGACGAGTCAGCCTCACGATGTTGATGTGAAGGCGTTATTGAGACTAAGCGTGTTATACGACATTCCAACAGCCTGCAATCGTGCCTCGGCCGACTTCATGGTTTCATCCGGACTTTTCGGAGAAGAATACAAACCCGAAGTGACAGACTATTCAGACTATCTGAACAGAAGATTTTGAATAAATGCCAATTTTGCATAATTTACAATTTAGTATGGCTGTGACTTTGCATTTACTGCAATAAGAACAACAAAAAAACTCCACCCCTATTCAGAGTGGAGTTTTTTCATGCCTATATATTAATATAGGTGTACTGATTATTTGTACTCAGCCAAAACGTCTTTCACGCGGTCTGGGGTCATACGGCCATAAACCTTGTCACCGACTTCGATAACAGGAGCAAGACCGCAAGCACCGACGCAACGGAGCACTGTC
>JAZQPN010000294.1:0-1945 GCA_045628585.1 Bacteroidales bacterium
CTCTTTCCAATTACGCATAATGAGCACCGGCGAGCAATTAAAATACTGTTCCAAATCGGAGACATACGGCGAAGACCCTGCCTTGGAGACGAAAAACGCCAGCATCATGGCCTGAACCGGATTGACATTCAGCAGTTCGGCGCAACGGTTGAGGAGAGGTTCGCAAGGGCCAAGTTTACTGGGATTCATTTTCGTGTCTTTACAGACAGTGATGAGTTCGTCAAACAAATCGAGCAGACTCATATCGGCGGGATTGGTTTGTACCAAGACATTTTTACCTGTCCCGATCAGCGGATAAATATCGTTTTCAAGTGCATCATCCAGTATATCCAAATTCATTTTCTCACTCATCTACTTATTTGTTTTTGCGGGGACACGGTTCATCGCGTCTCCATGATTACGAAAACTATATTGCCATCCAGGCGTGTTGTTCCCGCCTTTGCTGGAATGACGTGCGTTTCTACGGGGCGGCGAAATCGTGGAACCACACCGTCCCGTGACCACGCTTTTGCATCAGGCTGCCTTAGCAGTGTTTTATTTTGTTTTTCTCATAACCTTGTTTTTTCAAAGCCTTGTTTTTCACGGTTCTAATTTTCAAAAACCCGTTTTCTACGGTTCTAATTTTCAAAATCCCGTTTTTCACGGTTCTAATTTTCAATGTCTTGCTTTTCATAGTCTTGTTTTTCATGTTTTTGTTTACTTTGGTTTCCGGTTGCTTGGTTTTACATTTCATATATACCTCCTTTTTTAGTTAGACAATTCATTTCATTTTGGAGCTGCACAGGCTTTCGGCCTTTGCCGTAAAAATCCGCTCTTTAATCATAATATTTCATTGCAGCATAATTGAACGCAACAAAACCTTTTTCCTTGTGGCAGTTTTCCTGAAGGATAGGCACCCAGCTATCCATTGCAGTCCCGTCATCGACAAGATTGCGGATGCTGTCGCAGAAGACATCGATCTCGTTGAAAATGTCACCCTCCTCTGCCTCATCGAAGCCGCACATCACGGCCTCGGCCTGGTTGGAGATGAACATGGATGTGAAGTAGCCGTGGAGTCCCATATCGGCGGCGAAATCGGATGCATAGCACCAGATGCCGATGACATTCCTGTCTTTCAGCAGATCGACATTACGCCAGTCGATGACATAGCCCGACCAATCGCCGTTGAACAGGCCGCATCTCGTGCCATGACCCAGACACATGACGAGTTTGTCGTCGTTATGCCGCAGTTCGTTTTCTATGCTTTCCCTGGTAGCATTATACAATAAGGTGATGTTTTCGAGACCATCATACAGTCTCTTGAGCCGCGCAGTGTCCTGCATGGTGTCGATGTGAATGACTATCATAATCTTATGTTTTTTTGTTTTAATTCCGTTACAGCTGACAAAACCGGGGCAGCACCGAGAAAGCCGCCCCGAAGTTTTCATTCCAGAAACCGCTTTAGGCAAGCATCATTCTACGACGTGTAAAATCAACAACAACGCGGTGTTGCGAAAGCAAGTCACAACCAACAATGCACCTAGCCCTTGCCAAGCCCAACGCCATTTCCAACATTTGTGGCAACTTGCCAAAGCGCATTGTAAATGGGGTTCCTGCAATGGAGGCTTGCATCTCATAAACATCAGTCTCAAAATGCTTAGCCAACGGGTGGTAGTCCGACTGACGGCCTACACAAACTGCGGTTTCGGGGATATCCCCTACCAAATACGAAACTCTCGCCCCCGTATCAAAGACACAAAGGCCTGTTTGTCCGTTAATTTCAATCTCGGTGGTCACGCCAGTGAAGCCAGAAACATTCACCGGAACACTGCTCTGGCCATCAACACTTTCGTCTGGCGTACTAAAAGTCACATTGCCATTGTTATAGTCAAATGTCACAATAAAGCTTTTCATAACATCAAGGCCTATCATGGCATCAAGTTGCATCCCAACCATTTCGGAAAGG
>JAZQPN010000295.1:0-5851 GCA_045628585.1 Bacteroidales bacterium
CTTTGACCATTTGCGCGAAATCCTTTTCTTTTTGCTTTTTATTTTCCATGATTGGTGAATTAAAGAACAACCCTTAGACGCAAAATCCGGCGTAAAACTACAAAAAAAGTGAGATTTTTTGCCATTAGCTTTTAGCCATTAACTTTGCACAAACGCAGTTAAAAGCTATAAGGAATATCGCCAACTCGCCAAATGAAAAACCGTCGATTCGCCAAATGTTTTTTTTAAAACATTGAAATGCAAACAAATAACGCTCGCACCTAAATCAAAGATGCAAGCGTTATCAAAAGCCAATATTTTGAATAAACGTGTCAGTTAGCTAAAGACTAAAGGCTAATAGCTAACAGTTCCATTTACTCAATCCAATAAACATAATTTTCCTTGCGCGGGCGGGCTTCAGGTTCGTCGCCATTGGTGTAGCCGAGAATGCAGTTGCCGATGCCGACAAAATTGCCTTCAACGCCTAAATTGGCGAGGATGGCTTTGCCTTCTTCGGTTTCGAAGACTTCCTTGGCGCGGTGAATCCAGCAGGAGCCTAAGCCTTTTGCGTGGGCTGCGTTGAGCAGGTTGCCCATGACCAGACTGCCGTCTTCTTTCCAAGTCATGGCAGCGGTGCTGTCAGCCAAAACGACCAACACGACAGGAGCGCCATAGAACGGGTCGCTGTCGCTACCCATGACGGCAGCGTTGAGGCGGCTCAGCTGGTTGCGCACTTCGCGGTTGGTGACGGCGATGATGATTGGGCTTTGGCGGTTCATGCCCGTAGGGGCGTAAGTGCCGGCCTTGCAGATTTCTTCAATCACCTCGCGTGGAGGCATTTCTTCGGTGTAGCTGCGCACGCTGCGGCGCGTCAGCAAGTCGTCCATTGTAGTATTCATGGTGATAGGTGTTGTGTTTGTTTCGGTTGCTTCCGCTTTTTCCGTCTTGTTGCAGCACGATGGCAAAGCGATGATGGCGAGCGCCAAAGCGATGATAAGTGAATGTGTTTTCATAGTATGTAGTTTTTAATCAATGTCTTACAGTGAGTTGTAAGCAGGTGAGAAGGTGTCGCCCTGGTTGATGTCGCCCGTCCTCAGACCTTTACGAAGCCAGCGTGAACGTTGGTCGGAGGTGCCATGGTTGAAGGTTTCAGGCATGGTGCGGCCGTAAGCTTGCTTTTGCAGGTAGTCGTCACCGATTTTCGAAGCGGCATTCAAGGCTTCTTCGATGTCACCATCTTCCAATGAGCCGAACATCTTGTTATCGTTGTAAGCCCAGACACCGGCATAGAAATCGGCCTGCAATTCGAGGCGCACGCTGATTTGGTTCGATTGTGGCGTGTTCTGACCATAGCGTGCCATCTGTTGGTGTGCTGAGTTAAGCGTGCCAAGCAGATACTGCACATGGTGACCCACTTCGTGAGCGATGACGTATGCGTAGGCAAAATCGCCGTCGGCACCGATTTGGCTCTTCATGCTCTTGAAAAACTCAAGGTCTAAGTAAACACATTGGTCGCCCGAACAATAGAATGGGCCGCTAGCCGAAGTTGCGTTGCCGCAAGCCGAACTGACGGCATCGCTGAAAACCACGAGTTTCGGAGGCTCGTATGTTCTGCCCAATTTCTTGAATTCCTTTGTCCACACGTCTTCGGTGCCGGCAAGGATTTGCGTGGCAAACTTAAACAGTTCCTGATCTTCTTCGCTGAATTGCGTCGGATCGGTCTGTGTGTATTCGGTGTTGTTGCCCTGCGTCATTTGCTGAAGCATTTCCGGGTCGGGGGCTTTGCCCGTAAGCAGCCAGATAAGGCCTGCAATGATGATTCCGCCGAGGCCCACGCCGCCGGCTTTTGCTGCGCCGCTCATGCCGCGGCGGTCTTCTACGTTTGTACTTTGTCTACGTCCGTCTAATTTCATGATGTTGTGTTTTTAGAATTTTGCGCAAAAATAATGTAAAATTGCTTTTGAATGAAATTTTCTCCTTTGTTATTTTGTAACCGAGAAATAACTACATTTGCACCATTAACTTTAAAATCTATCATCATGAAAGTATTTGTCAACGACACGGAATTAAAGACTTATTACGGAGCAAAAGTCAAATCGGCGGTTTTGGCTTATTTGAGAGCCAACAATCTTCCATTGAATACCGACGGCCTAGAAGTAAAAGATGCCTACGGAAACATCATTGATTTGGATGGCGCTTTGCGTTCCAACACGAAGATTTACATTAAGCTGTAATGCTATGAAAAAGATTTTCAACATCTTAACTATCGCTTTACTAGCGTTGTTTTTCATTTCGGGCTGCACACCAAAAGAACAGAAACTGTATGTGCTGAGCCTTAATGACCAGCATGCCAACATCGACAATTACCCGCAGTTTGCGGCTTTGGTCGACAGTCTTCGCACGGCTCATCCCGATTTGCTGTTGCTATCGGCTGGCGACAACCGTTCGGGCAATCCTATCAACGACCGCTATTCCGACATTGCCCGCCCTATGGTGGAGCTGATGAACAAGGTCGGTTTCAACCTTTCCTGTTTAGGCAACCACGAATGGGATGCCGGCGTGATTGGTCTGCGCAATGCAACCACCTGGGCAAATTATCCTTACGTTTGCGCCAATGTCACTTTCGACGACACGCTCAACATGACTGTGAAACCTTTCGAAATCATTGAATGGAATGGCTTGAAACTTGGCGTAATCGGTGCCATTCAGCTGGGCGAGAACGGTTTGCCTGACTTCCATCCGAAAAATGTCGGCGGTTCACATTTCCGTCCAGCAAATGAAGTCATTCCGGATTATTTGTATTTGAAAGATGAATGCAACGCGCTGTTTTTGCTCTCGCATTGCGGCTATGAAAATGACCGTGAATTAGCTGAGCAGTTTCCTCAGTTTGATGCCATCTTCGGCGGTCACACCCATACCAGAGTTTCGGAAACGCAAATCGTCAATGGCGTGATGATCACTCAAGCTGAAAGCAAGGTGAAATTCGTGACATTGAGCACTTTCACTTTCAAGAATGGCAAAATCATCGACAAACAGGAAGAATTGCTTTCAGTGCGCGATTTCCCGCATCGCAATGCCGAAGTGCAAGCCATGGTCGACAATTACAACAATAATGAATATTTCGCTAGCGTAAAAGGCAACAATCTGACGCCTATCAGTAATTACGAATCCTTAGGTTGCCTGATGACTGATGCCATACGTTACACTTTGGATGCCGACTTTGGTTTCCAGAATCCTGGCGGCGTGCGCTACGACACGCTTTCGGCCCGCCCCGTCACGATGAAGGATTTGCTGGCTTTGGATCCTTTCGATAACGAAATCGTGCAATTCAACCTGACGGGCGAGGAAATCATCCGCTTGATGAAGTCGTGCTATGTTACCGATGGCGGTCCAATCTATTGTTCAGGTTGCAATTATTCCTATTCGGAAGATGAAAACGGCGAAATGACTGATATTGAAGTTGTTTTGGAAAACGGACAGCCTTTGGACATGGCCGCCACCTACAATGTTGTGATGAACAGCTACATGTCGACGGTTTTCGATTATGAACATGAAGACGAAGGCCGTTCCACATTCCGCACCTCCAACGAACTGATGCTTGAATATCTGTCGCAACATCCTGACATTGATTATGGTAATACATCACGGGTAACTGAAAAATAAAAACAAATGCCTTTGGCTATTGGCTTTTGGCTGTTAGCTTTTGGCTTGGCTTCGCCGCGAGTTTGGCTGGCGCAAGCCCAACCGGCGGCGAAGCCAAGCTAATGGCCAATGGCTAAATGCTAATAACTAAAAAAATAGAAAAATTGAAAGTTTGGCACGATAATCGCATATAACAAGGAAAAGCAGCAATGCGAAACAAACAGAATGTCAAACCCTAAAAAACACACCATCATGAAAGCAAAGAAAATCTTTATGACGATCCTGGTAATGATGGGATTCGTCATCGCAAAAGCACAAGGTTATCCACCTGAACTGGCACTCGTTTCACAGCCAGTGATGACCTACAACGACTACGACAACACCATCACCCTTTACTATGATGTCCAGAACATCGGCGATGCGCGTTACAAGGGTTATGTCTACATCTATCTTGACCCAGACGACGGTTACTATTACGCCAAAAAGCGCGTGAACGTTTGCCCTGGCAGAATCAAGAGAATCGCCATCAACATTCCGGCTTACCGTTCTAATCCTTCATGGGCTTATACGGTGATGCCTTACTATTCACTTGGCAATGAACTCTATTCCTTCACCACTTTCGAATACTTCGCGCCGCTGACTTTCCAGTGGTACGGTCCACGCACCGAAGTCTTCTATGTGACGGTGCTTCCTCCACGCATAAGATCCTACACACGTCCGGCAGAATTCCGCTTCTACTACGACGGCTACCGCCCGCCAATGCCACCTCCAATGGGTTATGGTCCTGGCGCTCCGATGCCTCCACATCACGACCCGATGCACCACACCTATAACTACCACTTCAACAACGGCGGTTATCCTGTGAATCACCCAGAAAACTATGGCCAAGGATATGCTCCAATCAACAACAACTCACAAGCTACGGTTCGTCCGAACGGTTCGAATACTCCTGGCAGCATGAGTTCACGCGACGAAAACAATGGCAGCACAAATGCCAACAGCGGCTCAAACAGCGGTGCTACGGTTCGTCCAAATCCTACCAACAACCTGAATGGAAATGGCGCAACGACCCGCCCAAATAATAGTGGCACAAGCAGCAACCAGAATGGTGTCACAACACGTCCGAGCAGCGGTAATTCGTCAAACTCAGGCAGAACGGGCACGAGCAATAACTCAAGCAACGTGAGCCGTCCAAGCAGCGGAAGCTCTTCGAGTTCAAGCAGACCAAGCTCAGGCAATAACTCCAGCAACGTAAGCCGTCCGAGCAGCGGAAGCTCTTCGAGTTCAAGCAGACCAAGCTCCGGCAATAACTCCAGCAACGTGAGCCGTCCAAACAGCAGAAGCTCAAGCACAGGTTCAAGCCGCAGCAGTTCTTCAAGTTCATCAAGCCGCAGCAATTCATCGGGCCGCAGCAGATAAAAATGAACGGAAAACGAACAACAAATAACTGCTTAAATCGCATCATATAACAAACACACTCGTTTCGACAGGTTCAGCATTGCTGAGCCTGTCGAAACATTTTACCCTACATAGCACTCACATTCAAGACCTTTAATATATTGCCACTTTGCGCACATTCGGAACGCGCACACCGATGAATCTGTCTGCCGGAATTGTCGGTGTCAGTTTTGCCTGAAATGCGGCATATTCCTTGTCTTGCAATTCAAAAAGTCTGGATTGAATGTTCATGATAGGGTGTTTAGAATATTTGACAGGGTAATTTGAGTTTTTCCTTTGGCGGAAACTGTTTGTCGAATTCCTCACATTCGTTTTCGTCGACAAAATAGCCTTGTGGCGTGGCATATTCGCCTTTGATGCCATCTAAATAGCCTTGTTTCAGTTCCTTGCAGAGGAAAAACGAGGCATCTTCGCCTTCGGGCAGACCATGATAGCGGATGCCGAACTCGGAAGCGAAAGTGAAACCGCAATATTTGTAAAAGTCGATGTTGCCTTCAAAGCAGATGGCGCCAAAACCCATTGATGCGGCTTTTTGCAGGGCATAATCGAAAAAGGCCTTGCCATAGCCTTGGCGTTTGTATTCAGGCGCAATGGCAAGCGGTCCGGCGGTGACGATGGGCAGCATTTTTCCATCGTCGCACTTGATTTCGGTGCGCATGAAAATGATTTGTCCCATGATTTTGCCATCAATGAGCATCACGAAATCAAGTTCCGGAACGAAAGCCGCATCGTTGCGGAGGCAATGCAAAACATAATGCTCCAGGCATCCAGG
>JAZQPN010000296.1:0-3392 GCA_045628585.1 Bacteroidales bacterium
AAATTTCAAAAAGAGCCACTCGGATTGCTGATAAAGGCTTTTATCGGCGGCATTCTTTGCATCCCGCTCGATTTCGTTGTCGTCGACCTCATCAATATGATTTTCTACAGCGAGACGCCTTTTTACTCCGCCTTTTTCGAAGCAGGAATCCCCGAAGAATTATGCAAATTCAACATCCTTTTCCTTGTCATCTGGCGCCGAAAAGAGTTCGACGAATACATGGACGGCATTGTATACGCCACATTTGTCGGTTTGGGCTTCGCCTGCGTTGAAAACATTTTATATGTGTTCAACTACGGGATTCAAACCGGCATCGTCAGGGCCGTGCTTTCCGTACCAGGCCATTTCCTTTTCGCCGTCGTGATGGGCTATTTCTTTTCATTGGCCAAATTCAACGAAAAAGGCCGCACCAAAAACCTGATTCTAAGCTTTGGATGCGCAGCATTGGCTCATGGACTTTTCGACTGGCTGCTCATGATTCAGGAATTCCTCACCCCAGCCATCGCAACCGCAATTTATGCCGTATTCATTTGGGGCGACATCAAGCTATGGAAACTCGGACTGAAATTCATCAAAAAGCAACAGGAACTGACACAAAACCAATCCATTCCTACTGATGAAGAATTTGCCAAAGCAGAAATACCCGTTAATGAAAGTGACGAACCCGAATATAAACATATCGATTGGCACGCGGGCGAAAAGGATTAATTTGTACTTTTGCAACAATTATAAACATCAAATATTATGGCATTAAATTGTGGAATCATCGGTTTGTCGAGCACTGGCAAGACTACCATATTCAATTGCATATCAAACACTAAGGCGGAAATCGGATTTGCATCGAAGTCGAACATCGGCATGTGCGAAGTCGTCGACGACCGTCTGAAACTGATTGACAACATCTCACATTCAAAGCGCATCGTCCCTGCAACAGTCGAAATCGTCGATTTGCCAGGCCTGAGCAAAGGCGGCCAAGGCGTGGGTAACAAACTGCTGGCCGAAGTGCAGACCATGGATGCTCTCATCCACGTTTTGCGCTGCTTCGAAGACCCAAACATTCCGCACAGCGAAGGCAGCATCGACCCCGTCCGCGACATGGAACTCGTCGACCTTGAACTGCAAGTGCGCGACCTCGACCTCGTCACCCGCAAGCTGCAACGCGTGGAAAAACTGCTGAAAAACGGCGAAAAAGACAACAAGAAAGCCTTCGAAGTGCTGACGGTTTACAAGGAAGTGCTTGAAAATCTCGGCAATGCACGCGACGCCAAAGTCGCCGAAGAAGACAAGAAATATGTGCAGGACATCCAGCTGCTGACGGCAAAGCCTATCATTTACGTCTGCAACGTCGATGATGCTTCGGCAACGACCGGCAACAAGTATTCCGATGCCGTAAAGGCCGCCTTGAAAGAAGGCCAGGACATGCTGATTATCGCAGGCAAACTGGAAGCCGAAATCGCTGAACTCGATGCCGACGACCGTGCCCTCTTTATGGAAGACGCTGGATTGACAGAACCTGGCGTAAACAAACTGGTTCGCACTGCCTATCACACACTTAACCTTCATTCTTTCTTCACCACAGGCCCCGACGAGACCCGCGCCTGGACCATTCATGTGGGCGACACCGCCCCTATCGCCGCCGGCGCCATTCACTCAGATTTGCAACGTGGATTCATCCGCGCCGAAGTCATGAGCACCGAAGACTTCCTGCAATACAAGTCGGAAGCCGCCGTTAAGGAAGCCGGAAAGTTCCGTGTTGAAGGGAAGACATACGTCGTGCAGGATGGGGATATTCTGAATATTAGATTTAATGTATAAAAAACTACAGATTGCACAGATTATACGGAAATTTTGGATGCGCAAGCGCATAAATTTTTACTGATTAGCCGAAACAAAACAACAAACAAATGAATGAGGAAGATTTCATTTATCCAAAAGAATCATACGCCATAATCGGTGCTGCAATGGAAGTCCATTCCACATTGGGACCAGGATTTTTGGAATCTGTTTATCAAGAGGCTATGGAAATTGAATTAGCAAAGCGCAATATTCCTTTTGAGGCTCAACAGAAAATCCAAATTCAATACAAAGGCATCAATCTAAACCAGTACTATATTGCTGATTTAGTTTGTTTCGACAAAATAATTGTTGAACTAAAAGCCACATCAAGCATATTGCCCGAACACAAAGCACAAATCATCAATTATCTACACGCAACCGGAATCAAGTTGGGGTTATTAATCAATTTCGGTGAAGAAAGTTTATACTTTAACCGCTACCCAAACTATAAATCCAAGACTCAAAATTTGTAATGATCTGCCGCGTAGTGGCTTCCATTTCCCGTCAAATCCTTTAATCTGTAGTTAGAACCAGCAAAACAATCCGTAGAAATTTGCAGCTTTAGCTGCCCATAATTTTCCGTCAAATCCTTTAATCTGTAGTTTAATAAACAATGGAATCCGTAATCTTAGTAGACGAACAAGACACCCCCATCGGGCTAATGGAGAAAATGCAGGCGCACATCACGCCACACCTTCACCGTGCCTTTTCCATTTTCATTTTCAACAGCAACGGCGAACTGCTCTTGCAGCAACGCGCTTTTTCAAAGTACCACTCCCCCGGCCTTTGGACCAACACCTGCTGCAGCCATCCGCGCGAAAACGAAACGATTGAAGAAGCCACAAGCAGAAGGCTGATGGAAGAAATGGGCATGAAATGCGAAATGAAAGAGGCCTATACCTTTATCTATCAGGCGCCTGTGGGACAAGGTCTTACCGAATACGAACTCGACCATGTCGTCATCGGCCACAGCGACGACACACCTTTTATTAATAAGGAAGAAGTCGCGTCATGGAAATACATGAACCTTACCGACCTCGAAAACGACATCCGGCTGCATCCGGAATGTTACACCGAATGGTTCAAAATCACTTTCCAAGATTTGCTAAAACATATCTGATTCTTGTACGAATCGATTTAAATCATTAGTTTTGCGCCATCATTTTGCTAAAAAGTCCAATTTATTTGTTTCCTATTTCAAAACGAAACCCTTATGTCGGAACTGACGATGAACAAAATAGAATACATGATCATCCTCGTGCAGATGTTCGCTGACAAATATTGCATAAGTAATCGCTTAGCCTTCAATTACCTACAGCAATACAACGGCATACAATTATTGGAAGAACACTATAACGTACTCCACACTTTGTCATACGATGATGTGATTGACGACACAGCGGTTTTTTGCCGAAAAAACGGAGGATACTTACAATGAAACTCTATCATGCTTCAAATGTCGAAATTCAGGCCATTGATTTGACCAAATCCAGACCTTTCAAGGATTTTGGGAAAGCCTTTTATCTGTCTGCGGACAAAAATCAAGCCTTTGAAAT
>JAZQPN010000297.1:0-1799 GCA_045628585.1 Bacteroidales bacterium
CCCTTTTCAAACGACGACATGAAGTAAAGTTTATCGCCATCCTTCGAAAGCGCAATGCCCGAAAGACTCGACGACATCGGTGTCAGCCTGCGCACACGGTCTTCCAGATGTTCCAAATCTATTTCAATGGTTTTCAGTTCCTTTTCCTCTTTCTTTTCATCCTTTTTACCGCCTTTCTTTTCCTCCTTGGCATGATCTTTTTTCTCGTCCTTACTACCCTTTTCGGTTTCCTTCAGCAAAGCATATTCCTCCTTGCTCAAGCGGAATTTGTCGTAAGCATCCTGATTCATGAAGGCAATAAAAGCATCGTTCTGACTGCCCCACGAAGCATGGGAACGCATTCCGTAGCGGTCGGAAGAGAAAATCACGGCGTTGCCGTCCAAAGCCCAATGTGCATTGCCCGTAATATATCCATCGTTGGTGATATTGTAAATCTTCATAGAGCCATCCGCCTTGACGATGCCGATATCCGAATACGGGTCGTGCATGTTGGTAATCAGCTTTATGACAAACCACTGGCCGTCAGGCGACCACTCATAATCCATGCCCCAATCATCGGCATCATAATGCTGAGTGCCGTCCGTAATCTGGCGGACTTCCTTGCTGGCAACATTGTAAACTTTCAGAATGTTTCTGTTTTCGACAAACGCAATCTCCTTTCCGCCAGGCGAATAGCACGGCGTTGTGCGGTCGATTCCATCCTTTTCAAAAAGCGGTTTCTCTTCAATCAAAGTGGAATAGACGAAATTATAATCCTCCTTGCGGGAAATCGTAGCCTGATAAATGTTCCAATAACCGTCGCGCTCGGAAGCATACACCAATGTGCGGCCATCGGGCGAAAACGAGGGGCAACGCTCAGGCTGAGTCGTGTGTGTGATTTGTTTGGTCGTGGCATATTCGTCAACGCCCGTAACGAAGACCTCGCCCCTTTGCGTAAAGGCAACCAGTTTGCCATCGGCACTTACATCAACATCACCCACGCCACCAAAACTATTCTTCACTATCTGCTCAGGCTCCAAGTCGTTCACAATTTCGATTTCCACCTTTTTCGGCTGACTCCCAATCTGTTGCGTGTAAATCTCGCCCATATAGCCATAGCAAAGCAAGCCATTATCCGCCACACTCAAGAAACGCACCGGATGTTGCTCAAAAGTCGTGATTTGCTGCACATTTTCCAAATTATCAGCCGGAGCCTTATACACATTGAAACTGCCGCCATTACGCTCACTCAGAAACACGACATCCTTATAGCCAGGCAAATAACGCGGATCACGATCTTCACCGACATTGGTTGTCAGAATGGTATGCGTCTGTTTTTCAGCATCATAATAAACCACATCGCGCGCCACCGATGAAGTGTGATGCTTGCGCCAGATGTTCTCGCTGCCCTTGCGGTCGTAATACAGGAACGACTTGCCATCCTTATCGAACGACATGCTGCAAACTGGCACGGCAACCACCTGTTCGGGGCGGCCACCTTCAACGCTGACCTTATAAAGCTCCGTAATCCATCCCGAAGCAAACTGCACATTTTCAGCCGATTTCTGAATCTGAGCCGAAAAATAAACTTCCTTCCCGTCAGGCGAAAAAGCCAAAGGCGTTTCGCTTGCCGAGTTCGTAGTGATGCGTTTTGCCAAACCACCTTCTGCCGAGGCCAAATAAAGGTCGAAATCGCCATTGCGGTCGCTCACAAAAGCCAAAGTCGTGCCATCGGGCGACCAAACCGGCGAACATTCGTAGGAATCAGTTGTAGTAATCCGCAAAGCCTTTCCGCCTTGACTGTCAACCACATAAATGTC
>JAZQPN010000298.1:0-16504 GCA_045628585.1 Bacteroidales bacterium
TTGCCGCCAACAAGCACGACCTCGTCGCCTTGCGTATCACCGACCGTCGTGAGATGGACATCCCGAAGGTGGGTCTGGTGAAATTCCGCGATTCGGAAACGGGTGTCGACCGTTGGGTGGATACCTCAAGCAACGCTTGGCGCAAGGCTTACCAGCAGATGATTCAGTATAAATCGTCCGAATTGAGCCGCACTTTCAGCGTGCATGGCATTGATAACACCTTGATTTATACCGATGAAGATTATGTGAAACCATTGATGCAACTTTTCAAGAAAAGGGAATCAAGAAGATGAAGAAATGTATTTTGTTTGTCATGGCCTGCTGCTGCTGGCTCTTCGCTTCGGCACAAAATGTCGAAGTGTTGGGCGAGGTGGACGATGCCAACGTGTCGGTCGGCAAGCCATTTGACTTGAATTTGCACCTGAAAGTGCCGTATGGTTACTATGTGGAATGGAACGAGTTTGCCGGTGATGCGCTCTCCGACCAGATCGACATTCTGAAAAGAGGCCAAGTCAACCGCACTGCCGATGCCGATAGTAACATCATTGTCGACCAGACTTTGACCTTGATGACTTTCGACACGGGCCGTGTCCAGTTGCCATCGGTGGCTTTGACCTACGCCAAGTCGTTCGACGACCCGATGCGTATGCAGGCGCTCACCGACCCGATTGATTTGTTTGTGACGACTATCACGGTCGACACCACACAGTCGTACCGTCCTATCGTTGAGCCTATTGCGGAACCAATTAGTATGCGCGATGTGTTCCCGTGGCTGTTGGGTCTGCTCTTGCTCGTGCTGATAGGTCTCGGCATTTGGTTCTATCTGAAGCATCGCAAGCCGAAAGTCGATGAAAACGGCAATGTCGTTTCAGGACCAGTCATCCCGCCTTACACCAAGGCCATCGACGATTTGGAGAACCTGCGTCAGCAAAAACTCTGGCAGTCGGGCAAGACGAAGGAATATTACTCCTCCATGTCCGACATCGCCCGCGAATACATCGAAGGTCAGTTTGGCGTGAATGCCGTCGAGATGACCACCGATGCTATTTTGGAGGAAATCAAGCCTTTGCGCTTCAACGAACAGATTTACGGTAAGTTGAAAGATACTATGGAACTTGCTGACTTGGTGAAGTTTGCCAAATATTCCACTACTTCGTTGGAAAACGATGTGGCGATGAATAACATGACGGATTTCGTGAATGAGAGTTACGTGCACTATCAGGACATGAAAGCCAAGGAAGCGCAAATCGAGGCCAATAAGAAGGCTGCCGCCAAGGAAGCGGAGAAGAAGGAGGGACAGGAAAATGTTTGAACAATTTGAATTTGCCAATCCCGGTCTTCTGTGGGGACTTTTGATTGTGCCTCTGGCCATTGCATGGTATGTGTTGCGCCACAGGAAACAGGAAGCCTCGGTGCGTTTCTCCGACATGAGCGGTTTCGCCAAGTTGCCTAAGACTTGGAAAGCTTATCTGCGTCATCTTCTGTTTGCCTTGAAAATGGCGGCTTTAGCCTTGTTAATCATTGCCATAGCGCGTCCGCAAAGTGCATCGACCAATAAGAAATCCAATATTGAAGGCATTGACATCGTGATGGCTATGGACGTTTCAGGTTCCATGTTGGCCCGCGACTTGAAGCCCGACCGCTTGACGGCTGCCAAGAATGTGGCTTCAGAATTTGTCGAAGGCCGTCCGGGCGACCGCATGGGTCTGGTCATTTTCTCAGGCGAATCGTTCACCCAAGTGCCTTTGACCACCGACCATGGCGTGATGCTCAACATGCTTGCCGAAATGAAGAAGGGTCTCATTGACGATGGTACTGCCATTGGCGATGGTTTGGCCACTTCCATCAGCAGGCTGAAGGACAGCGATGCCATCTCAAAGGTCATCATTTTGTTGACCGATGGTATGAACAATGCCGGTTCCGTCGACCCGTATACGGCAGCCGAAATGGCAAAACTGTTTGGCATCCGTGTCTATACGATTGCTGTTGGCACTTACGGCACGGCACCTTATCCCGTGCAGACGCCTTTCGGTCAGCAGATACAGCAGATGAAAGTCGAAATTGATGAGAAACTGCTGCAAAGCATTGCCAACTCTACCGACGGCAAGTATTTCCGTGCGACATCCAATCAGAAATTGGATGAAATCTATCAGGAAATCGACAAGTTGGAACGTTCCAAGATTGAGGTCACTGAGTTCCGTCGTCTGCACGAAGAGTTTTATCCTTTCGTGGCTTGGGCTTTGGCATTGCTCTTGCTTGAGTTCCTGTTACGCAAGACTGTTTTTAGAACGATAACTGATTAAGGCTATGGAAAACGTATTAAGATTTGAACATCCAGAATATCTTTACGGTCTGATAGTCATTCCGTTATTGATAATCATTTATATTCTGATTTGCATCAGGCAGAACAAGCAGTTCAAGCGTTTCGCCAGCACTGAAATGCGTGAATATCTTGTCCCGTCATACTCTACGCGTCGTCGCAATTTCAAGTTTGTCGTGTTCCTGCTGATGGTGTCCAGCCTCATTTTGGCTTTAGCCAACTTGCAGAGCGGTTCGAAGATGGAAGAGGTGAAGCGCGAAGGCATCGACTTGTATCTTGCTGTCGACGTCTCCAATTCCATGAATGCGGAGGACATTGCGCCAAGCCGTTTGGAACGCTCCAAGCAGGCTATCAACAAACTGATTAGCGACATGAAGGGCGACCGCATCGGTGTCATTGTCTTTGCTGACAAGGCTTTCGTGCAGCTGCCAATCACCACCGACTATACCGCTGCCAAAATGTTCCTCTCGACGGTGAACACCAGCCTTGTGGCATCGCAAGGTACGGCCATTGCCGAGGCTATCAATCTGGCCATGAGGTCGTTCTCTGAAGAAGACCACAGCAAGGCCATCATCATCATCTCCGATGGTGAAGACCATGAGAATGACGAAGCCGTCAAGGCAGCACAGGAAGCTGCTAAGCAAGGTGTGAAGGTCTATACCATAGGCATGGGTCTGGCTGATGGCGCCCCGATTCCGGAATACAACCAGTATGGTCATCAGGTCGGATACCGCAAGGACCGTCAGGGCAATACCATTATCACCCGCCTCGATGAACAGATGCTGCAGAAAATCGCTTCGGCAGGCAATGGCTTGTATGTGCGTGCCAGCAACTCAAATGTGGGTTTGGAAAAGATTTACGACGACATCAACAAGATGGATAAGTCGGAAATTGAGACCAAGGTCTTCACCGATTACGAAGACCAGTTCCAGTGGTTCGTTGCAGCGGCCATCATGCTACTGCTGATAGAGATTTTCATTTCGTCGGGCAAGAAAGAGTGGGAGAGAAAGTTTAACATTTTTGAGAAGAAAGATGAAAACATTCAGTAAATACATATTGACACTGGCCTTTTTCGTGATGACAGTTTCGCTGTCGGCACAAACCGATGTGAAACTGATCCGTAAAGGCAACCGCAATTACAAGCGCTCGAATTATGCTGAGGCTGAGGTCAATTACAAGAAGGCTTTAGAGGCGCGTCCCAACAATGCCAATGCACAGTTCAATTTGGGCGATGCCTTGTATGCGCAGGAGAATTATGATGGTGCATACGAGACGTTCCAGAAAGTGCTCGACATGACACCCGATGCCAAACTGAAATCAAATGCCGTCTTCAATATGGGCAACTGCCTTCTGGCCCAGGATAAGTTTTACGATGCCTTTAATATATATAAGGTGTCGCTGAAACTGAACCCTGACAATGCTGATGCGCTTTACAATCTGGAATATTGCCGTGCGCATTTGGTCAAGAGCCACATATATATATATAAAGGTGTGGAGCATGGCTCGGTCGAGGCTTCTGAAGAAGTGGCTTTCAACGGGCAGAAGGTCACGCTTTCGGCACAAGCCGAAGAAGGTTATGCCTTGTCGAAATACATTGTGGTGCGTGCCGACAATACCGAGGTCACAGTTGAGGTGAGCGGCAGCAGTTTCATCATGCCGAAATTCGATGTCTTGGTGTCGGCTGAATTCAAGCAGGCACACAAGATTTCGGTTGAAGAAAACATTCCTCACGGTACGGTGATGGCCGACAAGCAAATGGCTATTGAAGGTCAGCAGGTTGTGTTGAGCGCAAGACCTGAACTGAACTACATGGTCGACAAATACACGGTTTACAAGACGGGCAACCGCAACGACACGATACCGGTCAACGACACGGTTTTCACCATGCCTGACTTTGATGTGACGGTGACGGCAACCTTTAGAACGGCTTTGCACGTTCATGTGGATGCCACCGAAAACGGCACGATTCGTGTCTCCGACAGTTTGGCTGTTCCAGGTCAGAATATTGGCGTGATTGTCACCCCAGATAAAGGTTATCAGCTTGCCGATTTGCGCGTGGTCAGTGATACCGATCCTACCCTGTCGGCTCCGATTTCCGATGAGAACGTCTTCCAGATGCTGGAGACCGATGTCACGGTGAAGGCTACCTTTGTCGAAGCTGACCGTTATTATAAAGTGACGCCCGATACTTTGGTTGAAGGCGGTCATGTCCTGCTCGATGTTTCGGAGGCTACGCCTCGCGAGACGGTGGCTTTGCGCAACGCGCCCGAACCAGGCTACAAATTCAAGGAATACCGCATCACGATGGATGGCGACACTTCGATTCACATCCAGCCTCTGGGCAATTTCTTCACCATGCCTGATTTCGATGTCATGGTCTCGGCTGTCTTCGAAAAGAATGAAGATCAGAACCAGGACCAGCAGCAACAACAGCAACAGCAGCAACAAGACCAGCAGGACCAGCAAGACCAGCAGGACCAGCAACAGCAACAAGACCAACAGCAGCAGCAACAACAGAATCAGCAGCAACAGCAGCAGAACCAAGAAATGTCGAAAGAGGACGCTCAACGCATGTTGGATGCTTTGGAAAACCAGGAAAAGAAGACGATGGAGAAGGTCAACGAACAAAAAATCAGGACCCAACCGAAACGTCAGAGTGAGAAAGACTGGTAAATGGTAAATTTCATTATTTTTGCAGCTTCAAAAGAATTACGTATGAAGAAGATAGTTAGATTGCTTTTGATAATCGGATTTTTGGCACCGGCCATGCTTTGGGCGCAAGATGTCACCTTGAAGGCATCGGCCAAGAAACAGGTCGTGGTGGGAGAGAAGTTTCAGGTTGTCTACGAACTTAATGCGGAAGGCAAGAACTTCAAGGCACCTTCGTTTGACGGTTTCAATGTCGTTGGCGGGCCTTTCACCTCATCGAGTTCAAGTTTCCAGATGATCAACGGCTCCATGTCACATTCCGTCACGAACACTTACACTTTTGCCTTGCAGGCCTATAAGGAAGGTGAATTTCACATTGGTTCTGCATCGGTGACGGTGAAAGGCGATAAGGTGACAAGTAATGCTTTGGACATCAAGGTTTTGCCTGATAACGGCAATGCATACGGTGGCAATTCTCAATATGCCCAAGGTGGCCAAAGCCAACAGCAGCAAAGTTCCAACGACCCTCAGGTCAGCGGCAAGGATTTGTTCCTGAAGGTCACGCCTTCTAAGAAAACCGTTTATTTGGGTGAACAGCTTGTCTTGACTTACAAACTTTACACCAAGGTTGGCGTTTCATCGCTTTCGGTTTCCAAGATGCCGTCCTACGCAGGTGCTTGGATGAAAGACATTAGTGATAACAATGGCGGTGCCTTGCGTCAGGGTTCGGAAGTCGTCAATGGCATTGAATACACAACGGCTGAAATTCAGAAAGTTGTGCTTGTGCCGCAGCGTGCCGGCAAATTGGTTATTGACCCAATGTCCATTGAGTGCATCGCTCAGGTGCCTACAAGCCGCAGCAACCGCCGCAGCATGGATCCGTTCGATATGTTTTTCAATGATCCGTTCTTTGGCGGTGGCTACACTAATGTGAAAAAGGAATTGAGCTGCTCGTCGCTTAGCATCGATGTGAAGAACCTGCCTGCCGATAACAAACCTGCAAGTTTCGCAGGGGCAGTGGGTAATTACAGCTTCAAGTCGGAAATCGACAAGACCGAACTCAAGACCAACGAAGCCTTCACTTTGACTTTGACGGTCTCGGGTCAAGGCAACATAGAACTGCTTCAATTGCCTGAACCAGTGTTCCCGCCTGATTTTGAAGTCTACGACCCGAAAATCATCGTTGATGATAATTCTTCTTCAAGTGGAATCTCTGGCACGAAACGCGCTGAATATCTTGTCATTCCGCGCCGTGTCGGTGATTTCACCATTGCGCCGGTCGAGTTTTCGTATTTAAATCCTGCCAATGGCACCTATACGGCTTTGAGTTCCGACCGATACGACATCCATGTTGAAAAGGGTGAAGGCGATGCCGATGACAACACCATTTACGCTTCCAACCAGGAAGGCATCAAGTATCTGGGCAGCGATATCCGCCACATCATGTCAGGCGATCCTCAACTCAGGAAAGTGGACAGTTTCTTCTTTGGTTCGGCAGCCTATTTCATGATATTGCTTGTGTTGCTTATTGCTTTCATCGTGCTGCTGATTGTCTCGAAGCATCGTGCCGCTTTGCGTCAGGATGAAGTCAAGACCCGCAACAAGAAAGCCACCAAGGTGGCCCGCGGCCGCTTGAAGAATGCCTTGAAATACCTGAATGCCAAGGATCAGGATAATTTCTACAATGAAATGTCGCAGGCTTTGTGGGGCTATATCTCCGATAAGCTGGGCATTGAACGTGCCAAATTGTCGATGGAGACGGTCAATGAAGCGATGTCGGCCAAGAATGTTCCTGAAGATTTGACCAAACAGTTTGTCGACACCTTGAACAATTGCGAGTTTGCCCGCTTCGCTCCGGGCGATGCCGGCAAAAAGATGGATGACCTCTATCAGCAGGGCATAGATGTGATTTCGAAGGCAGAAAGGGTATTGTAATGAGGGACGCACTGCGTGCGTCCGAAAAACAACATATTTTAAAGTATAATAGAATGAAACGTATCACCATAATAATAATAGCGATTGCGCTCATGCCAAGGTTTGCAGCAGCGCAGGAATCATACGATGTCTGGTTCGAACAGGCAAATGCAGCCTACAATGAGGGCAATTACCAGAATGCATTGGATTTGTATGACAACATCATCGAGGCCGAACAGGAATCCGTGCCTTTGTATTTCAACATGGGCAACACCTATTATAAAATGGGTTCATATCCGATGGCCATCTTTTATTACGAAAAGGCCTTGAAACTCGACCCGAGCAATGCCGACGTAAAGACCAACCTCGAAATCGCCAACCTCGCTATTGCGGATAAGATAGATGCTATCCCTCAGTCTTTCATCGCAAAAGGGTGGAACAACCTGAAAAACATGTTTTCAAGTGATTCATGGGCAATGGCCTCTGTCATTTGCTTTGCACTCTTGATGGGCGCTTTGTTCATGTTTCTTCGCGCCCGCCGCATGGGAATGCGCAAAGCTGGTTTCTTTGTTGGAGTTCTGGCACTGCTGTTTTCCGTTTTCTCTTTCATTTTCTCGATGGAGAAGCGAAATGATGCAATGGAAAGGAATCAGGCTATCGTAATGACGCCAACCGTGACAGTGAAGAGTTCGCCTAACAAAGGCAGCGTCGACTTGTTTGTCCTTCACGAAGGCGCGAAAGTCACGCTTCTCGACGAAGCCGATGGATGGAACAAGGTGAGAATTGCCAATGGCAGCGAAGGCTGGTTGCCGAGTGATGCAAGTCTCGCTTATTGAGTAGGTTAGATTCGTTGAGACAAGTTTTTTTATAAAAAAACACATTTTTTTTCTCCCAAAGTGATTTTCTTTGGGAGAATGTTTTATATTTGCAGACTTATTGTATATAATGGAATAATTAAATTGATGTTTAATAAACAGATAGTTAATCAAAATTTCGTGATATGAAAAAAAGATTTTTACCTCTCAGTTTACTTCTGGTAATCATGATGTTAGGCCAGACGATGACAATCGCTGGCAATGGCGGACACTATGTCCCACGTACACAAGGATCAGCTACGGCAGATTCATTCATGAGTGAACTTCGCGCCAATCAGCACACAGGATTGGTAGATCCGGCTTTGATGATTAAGGCCATGCAAGGTGCAACAGTAAAAGGCGCAGAAAACCAACCGCTTTATTGGCTTAGCATGGGTCCCGATAATTTCGGTGGCCAAACAACAGCCATTGTTTATGACAATACTCCGAATGCGTATGGCAATTCAAATGGTGTTGTTTATATCGGTTCAAAAGGCGGTGGCGTCTATAAGACCTATAACCATGGCATCACATGGCATCAGGTTGGCAATCTGAACTTGATGGTTAGCTGCATGGTTCAGGATGCCGATGGCACTATTTATGTTGGTACTGGCGACTGTGGCGCAGCAGCAACATTTAATGGTCTTGGCCAGCAGTCATACGACAACAGCTTCGTTGGCAGCGGTATCTATTCTATCGTTAATGATGAAATCAGCCTGATTTCAAGCACAGCTGTCACCAATCAAAGTGTTGTCGGCGAATGGAGCTTCGTCAATGATATGGTTATCGTGGATGGTAAACTCATTGCTGCTACAGAAAGTGGCCTGAAGTATTCTAGCGATAAGGGCGCTACCTGGACAATGGCTAAGGATGCCGATGGCGCTGAACTTTCAGGCAATGCCATGCAGGTTAAGGCTATGGGCCAAAAGGTTCTGGCCGCTATCGACGGAAAAGTCTATACCGGCGACCTCAATGCTTTGGTCTGTCACTCAGCGGATGCGGTTGTTTATGATGATAACAACCAAATCGTCATGCTCCCAAAAGCTGCCAATCTTCTTGACATTGCTGTTGCTCCATCAGATGAAAGTGTGATTTATGCTTCATGCATTGATGCTAATGGCGTCCATTCAGGTGTTTATATCTCCGAAGATCAAGGCGCAACATGGTCGAACATCCAGCCATCCTCTAATTCCGACTATGGTCATAATATCTATTCCGGCTATGGCTTGAACAACCATGGTTTGGTCGTCGACCCGTTGAATCCTTATTCAGTGTATGTCCTTGGCTATAACCTTTGGGAACTCAGAAAGACAGGATCCATAGATGGTTATTACATGGCCATTCAACATTCTAATGGTTCGTCCACCGATTACACGTCATCAATCCACCTTCATGTAGGCCTGCATGCCATGGTCTTCAATCCTGATAAGAACATTAGGGAATTCTATATCGGCACTGATGGCGGTATCTATAAAGGTATCATTGAGGATTACTTCTATTTTGAAGACTGCAACAGAAACTATGTCTCTACCCGTATGTTCAGCGTGGCTTTCTCCAACACTGTAAAACGTGTTATGGGTGGCGCTCAGGATCACGGTACCATCATTATTGAAGGTGATGAAGAACTGAATCATGAAACCACAGGTTTCTGGGCTTTTTCAGCTTTCCAAGACAACAATCATCCATACGGTAGTTTCAGCGACGGCTATCAGCCAGGTGCATGCGCTTTTTCAATGGTTAATCCTTCTACGATTTTCGTTTCTGCAAAGAACGGCGTGTTTAAGCGTTCGGAAACAGCTGGTGCCGACTGGGTTTCAACAAACTTCCTTACTTCTATCGACCCTGACATACAGGATCTTAACACTTCGTCATTCCGCTTCCCATTCACGCTTATTGAAAATTTCAATGATGCTGAAAATCCTGCTGAAGTTTGGGCTTTCAATTTAGGTCAGCAACCTTCTGCACAATTGCAGGCCATGAGTGCTCTCGATTATCCTTTCGATGTCACCCTCAGCGATCCTATTGCAGCCGGTGACTCCGCTTTAGTGCACGACCCAATCAGCGCCAAAATGTATCTCGCTTACAAGGATTGCTTCTATTTCACAAGAGGTGCTTTGAATTTCTCCCAATCACCTAAATGGTATCTCCTTTCAAAGAAAAAGGATTATGGCTTTACAGGTGATCCTCTGAGCATGGCTGTCACACCTGATGGCGATAAGGTCTTTGTCGGCTTTAAGGATGGCAAGTTCTGCCGTATCGACAATATCAATACAGTTGTTGATGATGCCACAGGCTGCCTCGATTCAGTTCAGTGCCAAGTCACGACTACTTTCTTTGAACTTCCAATAGATGGTCAGTGCATTACTTCAATCGCTGTCGACCCGCGCAATTTCAACAATGTCATCGTTACCCTCGGCAACTATGGCAACGAAAATTACGTTCTCTATTCTTCAAACGCTTTGTCCGATGAACCGACATTCGTTTCAAAGCAAGCCAATTTGCCAAAGATGCCTGTATATTCTTCATTGATAGAAATGACTACAGGCAAGGTTATCCTTGGTACCGAACATGGTATTTATATGACCAGCGATATTGCTGATCCACAATGGGTTGCCCAAAATGGTAATATGGGCGATGTTCCAGTTCTGGATCTCAAGCAGCAGCTTGTTGCACATCCTGATCAAGTTTATCATCTCCCTTATGCTGATGTCGAATACAAGGGCGTTCACAATCAGGGCATTGTTTATGCCGCCACTTACGGCAAAGGTTTGTTCCGTTGCGAAAACTTCAGACTCGAATCGCTTGAAGATGTTTCTGAAAACGAAGCTGTTGCCGATATGACAATCGGTATGTATCCAAACCCAGTGAACGATATGGCAAAGATTAGCTTCGAAACCGCTGGCAATGCTAATGTCGGTTATGAAGTTTACGATATCTGTGGCCGTCGTATCATGAGCCAGAACCTCGGATCGTTCATTGAAGGCAACCACGAAGTGAATGTTGACATGAGTGGCCTCAGCGCTGGTTCCTACATCCTGCGCCTCAACCAAGGTTCACATAGCTCAACAGTTAAATTCTTGGTTTATTGATATTTCTGAAATTATAGAATAACAGAAGGGAGAGCGAAAGCTCTCCCTTTTTTTATGGTCAGTGAAAATTGAAAAAATAATATTGCCGTTTCGAACGGCAAAACTGTCTTTTTTTTGTCACTTTCTGTTTGACTGGAAATCTGGCAAAAGGGGATATGCTGCAAAACAAAGTAGCCAAAGACAGGACTATCAGCCAAACATGCACCCAGTCCAGTTTTGGGGGATTCATCAGTGTCCGTTATGCCTTTTTTTTATTCAATAAGATTTCCACACAATTTGACCCAATTATGCCCCCAAGTTTCGGTTATTTTTCTTTACTTTGCATTTCCTAAAAGCGGCATACATCCGTCTGATTTGGATGTTGTATTTTAATTATTATCAATATTATAGAAAAATGTTACTGAAAAATTTATCGAGAATCGCAATAACAATAATTTTGGCCTTTTTGTCATTTTCCGCAGTTTTTGCTCAGGACAATAGTATCAAAGGTTTCGTTTATGAAGAGACGACGGGCGAACCTGTCATGTTCTGTAACGTATATCTGAAAGGCACAACCATTGGCAGCACGACAAGCGAAAACGGTTATTTCAACATCACGCGTATTCCCGATGGGAAATACACCTTATTGATTACGACTGTCGGTTACGACACTATCAGCGAAAATTTCACGTTGTCAAAAGGGCAGGTTGTCAATAAGAAATACTATCTCAAGGAAACAAGCCAGGTGCTTGAATCAGTGACTATTACGGCTGACAAGATAGAGGCTCGTACTGAGACAAAAACATCTGTCGTAACCGTGACGCCTAAGTCTATTGCCAAGATTCCGAGCATTGGCGGTCAGGCCGATTTGGCGCAATATCTACAGGTGATCCCAGGCGTCATTTTCACTGGCGACCAAGGGGGACAGCTTTACATCCGCGGCGGTTCGCCAATTCAGAACAAGGTCATCCTCGATGGCATGGTGATTTACAACCCATTCCATTCCATCGGCCTTTTTTCGGTTTTCGATACCGATATCATCCGTAATGCCGATGTCTACACAGGAGGTTTTGGCGCCGAATACGGCGGCAGGATTTCTTCTATTATGGACATTTCGACTCGCGACGGTAACAAGAACCGCATTTCGGGGAAAGTAGGGGCGAGCTGTTTTGGAGCAAAAGTCATGTTGGAAGGCCCTCTCAAAAAGGCCAAGACACCGGAATCGGCTGCCGCAACTTTCGTGATTTCAGCAAAAAACTCTTATTTGGAGCAAACGAGCAAAGCTCTTTACAAATATGCCAACGAAAACGGACTGCCTTTCAACTATCAGGATATTTACGGCAAGTTCTCACTAAACGCTCCTAACGGCAGCAAAATCAACTTTTTCGGCTTCTCGTTCAACGATCAAGTGAACAATTACAAGTCGCTTTCCAATTTCGGATGGAACTCATTTGGTGCAGGAACCAATTTTCTTATCATTCCTGGCAAAGCTCCGGTCATGGTGGAAGGCAACGTCGCTTATTCCAGCTACAAATCGTTTATGGAAGAAGTCAACAATCAACCTCGCAACAGCAGCATCAATGGTTTCAACATGGGATTCGATTTCAGCTATTTCCTTGGCAAAAACACTTTAAAATATGGTATCGAAGTCTTGGGACACACCACGGAATACACCACATACAGCACCTACGGCAACATGAAAATCCACGACAAGGACAATTCCACCGAAATCGGCGCATACGTGAAATACAAGGCTACTTTGGGTAAAATTTTGCTCGAACCGAGTTTCCGCTTGCAATGGTACGCCTCGGTTAACAAAGGTGGCATGTCGCCAGAGCCGCGTCTCGCCATAAAATACAATGCTACCGATTGGCTGCGCATCAAGGCTGCAGGTGGCTTGTACTCACAGAATTTTGTGGCAGCCACCAGTGACCGCGACGTGGTAAACCTGTTCTATGGCTTCCTTTCGGGCATCAACAGTTTGCCCAATACCTTCAATGGAGAAGCTATCACCAGCTATCTTCAGAAAGCAAGACACGCTGTCATTGGTGCTGAATTTGACCTTGGAAAAAACATCACCATGAATCTTGAAGGCTATCTGAAAGACTTCAACCAACTCACCAACATCAACCGTAACAAACTCTACGAAAGCGATGCCGTGATAGATGCTCCGAATCATCACACCGAAGAACTGTTGAAAAAAGACTTTATGATAGAACAAGGGAAAGCTTATGGTTTCGACCTTTCCATGAAGTATGAAAACAAAAACTGGTACATCTGGGCCGTATATGCCCTCGGATTCGTCAACAGGGATTACGAAAAAGTCAGCATTGACGGCATTGAGATGGCTTCATACCAGCCGCACTTTGACCGCCGCCACAATGTGAATCTCATCTTGACTTATACGGCTGGCGACAAGCGTCAATGGGAATTCAGCGGACGCTGGAACTTCGGTTCAGGCTTCCCGTTCACGCAGGTTCAAGGCTTTTATGAGCACTATTCATTCCAAGACATCAACTTCGATTACACCACGACCAATGGTGATCTTGGCATAGTTTTCGCTGACCTCAACAAAGGCCGTCTGCCTTCCTATCATCGTTTTGACCTCGATGTCAAACGCAAGTTTTATTTCAGCGAACGCACCATCTTAGAAGCCGACCTGAGCGTCACCAACATTTACAATAGAGATAACATATTCTATGTTGACATAATATCAAGAGAAGATGTCAACCAATTGCCTATTTTGCCAACCTTGGGCCTGACACTTTCATTCTAACAAATCATATCATTCACCCATCAGACAGGCGGCTCAGGCTGCCTGTTCTTTTTTCAAAAAACGCTATGACAACACCTCCAAAAGCAAAGAAAATACCGCACGAACTGAACATTCACGGTCATACCAGGATTGACAACTATTACTGGCTCAACGAAAGGGAAAATCCCGAAGTCATCGAATATCTTGAAGCAGAAAACAAATACGCCGAAGAAAGCCTGAAACACACCGAACCGCTTCAGAAACAGCTTTTTGACGAAATCACCGGACGCATCAAGCAAGATGACAATTCCGTGCCTGTGAAAATCAGAGATTATTATCATTACACGCGATACGAAGAAGGCAAGGAATACCCTATTTTCTGCCGCAAGAAACATTCGCTGGACAATCCCGAAGAAATCATGCTCGACTGCAACGAACTTGCCAAAGGCTTCGCTTTCTTTGAGATAGGCGAAATCAGCCTCAGCGAAGACGACAAACTGATTGCCTATAGCGTCGACACCGTGAGCAGAAGGATTTACACGGTTTATGTCAAAGACCTTGAAACGGGCGAGACACACGAAGAGGCCATTCCGAACACTTCGGGCAATGTGGTTTGGGCTAGCGACAACCAGACGCTTTTCTACGGCGTGAAAGACGAGGCTTTGCGTCCATGCAAGATTTTCCGGCACAAGTTAGGCACGAAACACGAAACCGATGTTGAAGTTTTTCACGAAACCGATGAAGCCTATTATGTGAGCATAGGGAAAACGAAATCAAAGCAATATCTCGTCATTGAATCGGAATCGACGCTTTCGGCGGAAAGCAGGATTTTGGAAAGCGACAACCCAAACGGCACATTCCGCATATTCCAGGAACGCCAGCCCGACATGCTGTATTCCATTGGCCACTACGATAATCATTTCTTCATCCTGACCAATGCCAATGGTGCGCAAAACTTCAAAATCATGAAGACACCTATTAATAATACAGGCATGGAAAACTGGGAAGAAGTCATCGCTCCACGAACCAATGTTTTGATTGAAAACTTTGTCATTTTCAGCAAGTTCCTTGTCATTGAGGAACGCGAGGCTGGCCTCATCAAAATCAGGATAAAGGCATGGGACGGCAGTTGCGACTACTATATTGATTTCGGCGAACCGACCTACGAAGCCGGCCTCAGTTCAAATCCGGAATTTGACAGCGACACACTTCGCTTCGGCTACACCTCCATGACCACGCCAAGTTCCGTTTACGAATTTGACATGATCAGCAAGGAGAAAACGCTCCTGAAACAGCAGGAAATCGTGGGCGGCTACAATGCCGATGATTATGTCACCGAGCGTCTGTTTGCACCTTCGCACGACGGGACTTTGGTGCCAATTTCATTGGTTTACAAAAAAGGAATGGTGAAAAACGGTCAGAATCCTTTGGTGCTCTACGGTTACGGTTCCTACGGTTGCAGCATGGACGCTTATTTTTCCTTGGCACGCATCAGCCTGTTAGACAGAGGTTTCGTTTGGGCCATAGCCCACATCAGGGGCGGCGAGGAAATGGGACGTCAATGGTATGAAGATGGCAAGATGCTCAACAAGAAAAACACATTCCTTGATTTCATTGCTTGCGGCAAATACCTCATTCAGAGCGGATTCACGAGTCCCGACAAGATGTTCGCCATGGGCGGCAGTGCCGGCGGCCTTTTGGTTGGCGCGGTTGTCAACATGGAGCCTCAATTGTGGCGCGGCATCATTGCCAACGTGCCTTTCGTTGATGTGGTGACTACTATGCTCGACGAAAGCATTCCGCTCACCACGGGCGAATACGACGAATGGGGCAATCCGAACGAAAAGGAATATTACGACTACATGCTCTCCTATTCGCCCTACGACAATGTGGAAGCAAAAGATTATCCCGCCATGCTGATTACCACCGGTTTACACGATAGCCAGGTACAATATTGGGAACCTGCGAAATGGGCGGCAAAACTCCGCGACATGAAAACTGACAGCAACCATCTCTACCTGAAAACCGAAATGGATTACGGTCATGGCGGTGCCTCTGGACGTTTTGAAGGCTACAAGGAAATCGCTTTGGAATATGCCTTCATGCTCGATGAATTGAAATATTAACGACAAGACAAGGATTTTTTGTATTTTTGAAGCCTCAAATTTAGTAGACAATGAAAATCAGAAACATTTTATTAGTGGCCTTATGCCTCCTCACCACATTCGGTTTTGCACAGAAAAAAGAGAAATACACCGAAAACGACATTAAGCAGTTTTATCGCACCATTCAAGGCGACTACAAATCAAAGATAAATGATTCGACCTCTGTCTCACTGCACTTTACGCCGATTTGGGAACGCGAAAACGATCGTTTCCACTGGCTTTACATGGAAGCCATCAACGACTCGACCAAGGAAATCATCGAGCAGAAAGTGCTTGAAGTCGTTCCGAGAAACGAAAAGAGATTCACCGTCGTTGTTCACGATTTGAAAAATCCGGAACTGTTTGCAGGGAAATGGCGCAACCGTAATTATTTCGACGGTTTCACCACAAGCATCCTAAAAGGCAGTTGCAAATACAAGTTCCAGAAAACGAAAGACTTTGAATACCAGACCGAACTTACCAGCCGCAAATCTTTCAAATGCTTCACAAAAAACGACATCATTCATTTCAAGTTTGTGCAAGGCGACGAAAGGTTCTACATCAAACGGCAAATCAAAGGCACTTACAACATTGAAGGCTACATGTTCCAAAAACTGCCGACTGACATTGGATAAACCGATTTAGAATCCCATATATGACAAGAGGGTGACTAAAAAGTTTAGTCATCCTCTTTTTTGTTTTCGCGGCCATTGCCATGATTCTGTTATTGACAGCTATCGTGCAAAAAAATGGCTATTATTTTGAAAAACAAATAAATAGCCATTGTTATTTGACGGGAT
>JAZQPN010000299.1:0-2071 GCA_045628585.1 Bacteroidales bacterium
GTCAGGGCGATTCGGCTTCGCTCGCGTTTCCGTGCTTTCCGTGTCAAACCTACGCCGTACGGCATTGGTGCCGCATAAAAGTCTCGTTGCACCCTTAGCGCAAACGCTCGCCGCCTGACCACACTTCGTGAAATGCGTACATCGCCGGCGCGTCGTGCCGCTCGCTGCCAATTCCCGGTTTTAATTAAACCATCATTGTTACCGCCGCATCTTGTCCCTCAATGCTCATCTACCCATGACACCTTTGAGTCCGTGCCATTCCTTGCAAATCTTATTACACCCTTGAAGATACCAACTCGTTCCTCCCCACTATAAATCATCTCGAACATTCGTCCTACAGCCATGGCAAGCACCTCGCACAATCCGTCATCTCCCACCAATACTCCATAGCTCCAGGGAAATCTTACAGTCACCGACCCTATTTTTTCATCACCTTTCCCTATGATTTCGAAGCGATTTCCGCATATGTCCCAACCTAGAACAGCAAAAGGATTTCCGCCTCGCGAATTTGAAAATCTGCAGCCCTTTATGTATGTCACGCGCTCCTCAAACTGAGGCAACGTCGGATAATGATTTCTTAGCAGCACCGCCGTCAGGACATGCTCCATTGCCATGTTTGCATACATTAAATCAACACATATAGGCGTACCATGATAATACAATCGCCATGCCTCATCGCAATCGGCTGGTCCAAACATTATCGCATACGAACCACATTCACGCCAAACCTTATACTTCTGCTCAAAGATGTTATGCACAATATTCGTTGCGCCAGAAAGATCCAACTCCGACAACGAGTTTTCGTCTCCCAGTTTCGGATATTGAATTGAAGGGTCGTCGTATGTCTTCGAATAATGCATCAACTCCCTTGGAACAAGCCACAAATTGTGACTGCTAGAAATCAAGGCGGACTCATACAACTTGTAGCCCCAATTCCTCATGGCATTCTTATGATTAAACACAAGGAAACAGTACTCCGATTTTTGACATTGCTTCTTGATGTCAATTTCAACCTCATAATCTATCGTGTCGGGATACAGCGACAGCATAATGCACCCATTCAATATAGATGCACCGACAATCCACACAATGCTTAGAACTTGTCTCTTAGAAATCATCATCGTACTCCCATCCTAGAGGGAACCGATTCCAAAAATTACTACGCTTCGGAGGACACTTACTGCATCTATCACACCAAAGACTCAGATAATTTTTAAACAATTTCTTAGTCACAAGAACAGCTTGCTGGTAACGGGTTTTATACATGGACGAACGTCGGCCAGGCTCCTTTTCCCAGATAGAACCATGCTGACTTGATTTCATTGCCCCACCGAAACTTGATGGAGCCATTAAGGGATTTTCCGGGCATCCAATTATGAGCACCTCCACCTCCGGCACCCCAATCCACTGGCCCCAAGCTGGGTAATGCGTCTCTGAAAACAGAGGATTTGCGTGTCCATAATAATCTTGAAACATGTGCGACAACTTCCCCAATTCTTTCAGCGCACGATCACAACTTTCTTCCGTGGCAGCATCTAAAGCCTCTGAAATCGCCTTATGGGCATCTGTTATTGCAGCACCATACAAACTCTTCGCTTCTTGAGAACTTTGCCCTACAGCCCGATTATAATGAAACGGCAACTGTTCAGGATTGGCGCCGTTGTAGGCGACACGCCAGAGACGACGACGTCGCACTGCCCGCGTCATCTTACTGCCGCGCCGCCATTGCATCCGTTCTCGCATTGAATTGCTCACATCGAAGATTATAGCAAACCGCCGCCGATTGGGCAAATGACATTTGCGTAATTTCGTGGCGGCGGGTGTACAGAGCTTTTTATGCAAGGAGTCGCGCTTAAAAAGGGAAAATCGAGATGCACATATATCCGTCCATATGCGCCATTGTCTCCGATCCATATTTTCGACACGGAAGACACCGAAACGCCTCCGAGTCCGGAATCGCGCTTACGCGCGCTTGACGGCGCTGAGACGACGCCGGATCGCAAGCCTACGGCTTGAACCGTCGCCGCCTCACCGCCATCACCCTTCCTCCTCCGCCAAGGCTACGGAGGAC
>JAZQPN010000300.1:0-2903 GCA_045628585.1 Bacteroidales bacterium
AAACATACCGTCGAAGTTCTTCAATTGGACGACGCGCCGGATGTCGGGCATCAAGCTGCACGACTTCAACTGCGGCTTGAAGGCCTATCGCCTGGATTTGGTGAAAAGCATTCAGGTGTATGGCGAGATGCACCGTTACATTCCCGTCATTGCCAAGATGAACGGCTTCGGCAACATAGGGGAGAAGGTCGTACACCATCAGAAGCGCAAGTATGGCACAAGCAAGTTCGGCATGAGCCGTTTCGTGCGTGGTTATCTGGATCTACTGACCATCAATTTCATCTCGAAGTTCAGCAATCGCCCGATGCATTTCTTCGGTCTGTTAGGCTCGGTGACTTTCCTAGTTGGTTTCATCATTGCCTTGTACTTGGCATGTTCGCGCATCTTTGCCCATGTCTATCACATGACCGACCGACCGCTATTCTATTTCTGCCTCTTGGCCATGGTGATTGGCGTGCAGCTGTTCTCCACGGGTTTCCTGGCTGAGATGATTACTTCGACACAACGCGACAAACGTGTGTATTCCATTTCGGAACGCATTAACGCATGATTGTAGAGACGCGATTCATCGCGTCTCATATAATAATAATTTGATACAGCGAAGGCGCGATTTATCGCGTCTTCGCTTTTGTTATTAGTCACCAAGAACCTACCATCGTAAGCAGTTGTTTGTTGCTAACTAATTGATATTCAGCATTTCCCCCCCCTATAAATTTTTTAAAAAAGTGTTGGTTTTGAATAAAAAAATGTATTTTTGTAGCCATATCAGTTGATCAATATCAAACCGAAAATCTTTGAGTTGGATTAATGGGTTTTATGCCATCTCTGAGATTGAAAATGATTTATAAAACCCGTCATAAAAAAATGTTTATATGAAAAACGTCATTAAATTAATTGCATGTTTGATATGCGTGGCTTTATCAAGTCAAATGTTTGGGCAATTGAAAGTTTATGACAATGGCAGTGTGGCTATTGGAGTAAATTCGTTGAATAATTCAGCGTCCCAATTCACAGTGGTCGGTAATTTTGCCCAGGACACCATTACGGGTGTGGTGAACCGTGTGGAAGCACCATACTTTGAGCAAAACGTATGCGATAGCCGTTTTGCTATCGCAGTGGAGGGCCAAACCTATTACGTCATGGTGGACGGCTACTGGGCGAATCCTTATTTGGATGATTTGGCTGTTCATTACGATACTGTTTCGGTAGGCAATGAAATTAAGGTTGTTGGAAGTGTTTTGGAAATGGAAGATGGGAATGGCGAAAACTTTAGTGTTATTGATATTAAGGAACTGGTTGATGCTGAATATTTATATTTTAATTCTCGCATTTGTTGGATGGGATTTCTTAGCCAGATAGCTTATCCAGGACCAGATCCCGTTGATGCGTATGTTATCACCAATGATAATGGTGAACCTCTTTACTTTGTTGCCATTGATGGTGAATTACAAACGGATTATACATCATGGGTGGTTAATGGAGAGACTATCAATTCCACGTCACAGTATATATTTGTTGGCTCCCATGAAATATGGACAGACTATTATGGTGAGCCTTTTATGGTATTTAACCTGAAACTTGCCATTCCGTATGGCATTGTTTCCGATAACATAGAAGGCACTCTTTCCCTAAATAACAGTTTACAGTGCTTGAGTGTGTACGACGGAATCGACTACTATTATTTAACCATTAAAGATGCAATGCAGCATAGTTTCATCAATCCAGACCTTTATGAAGAAAACACATCTGTTTCTGTTGGTGGAGTTGAAACCTCACGCTATGACATGTTTGGCAACATGTTCTTTTCCTTTGAAATTGCTGCTTTACAGTCGCTTGAAGATAAGACATTGACGGGGATATTGGAAGATGCGCCAAGCCCTGCGACAGGCTCCGTTCCATTGCCAGGAATGGAATTGGCATTTTTTAGCGGTGATGAATTTTATTATCTTGACAACGAGAGAGTTTTTATAGGACCTTATTATGATATTGAAGCAGTTATCATTGGCAATGACACCTTGACGAATGGCGCAGAGTTAACGGCTACGTTTTCGTCAACAATGAGAATTGACAATGGTTTTGAACCATATTATTGTATCTTTATCTCAGAAACAAATAATTTGAATGGCATTCAGGAACTGACTGCGGAGCAGAATGAAAACAACATCGTGCTGAAGTGGAATTATCCTGCGGAAAGCACACTCAATCAGGAAGCCATGCTTACATGGTCAAATGGGGAAGACTTTACAGAAATGGCTTATACAGGTGAAAGAGATTATGTAGCACATCGCTACGACTCGTTAGATTTGATGCATTTTGATGGCTGGTTAATCAAGCAAATATCCATAATACCGGTTTTTGCGGAAAACACATATATGGTTCATGTGTGGATTAAAAATGGGGAGAGCTATGAATTGGTTTGCAGTCAGGAAGTGCAAAATATGGTTTGTGGAGAATGGAATCAGGTTGATTTAGAGGAAGGTGTCGTGATTGACAGCAGCAAGGAATACTTGATTGGCTATTCGTCGGTTGGCGAAGGATATTACACATTGGCTGCCGACCTTGAGGAAACCGTGCCGAACAAAAACATAATAATGGAAAATGGGGAATGGTTTGTTTCGCCTATGAGTCTTCACAACTGGATGATCCGTGCAACGGTAACAGCACCTGAGAATTGTCCTTTCAACCGTGATGCAACCACGCTGAAAGGATACAACATTTTCAGAGAAGGAGAACTTGTTACAAACATTCCATACGCTTTTCAGACCTATTATGTTGATGAATCGTATAATGGAAATTCTTCAGTGGAATATTGTGTTACGGCGGTTTACGAAGGTGGAGAATCGGAAGCAACGTGTGTGAGTGTGAGTCCATTAGGCCTTCTTGAAAATGACAAAACCGATTTG
>JAZQPN010000301.1:0-17222 GCA_045628585.1 Bacteroidales bacterium
TTGAAAATGGAAACATCCTTGATGACTGTCAGGTCGAACATACCATCATCTGGAATCGCGTTGGGCATCATCATCATGCCGCCGCCGTTGAATCTGCAGTTTCCTATGGAAAGGCTAAGAATGTAATCGTCAAAGACTTGCTTATCATCAATTTCTATGACGATATTCGTTATCTTGAAATTCAGGAGACAAGTTACAGTGTTCAGTAAATATCTGATTCTTCCGCCTTTACCTTGTTTTTTCAGAATATTGGTCTTATTGCAGACCATCTCGTCCAAACCGGTTCCGGCGGCATTCAGAAAATAACGTGTCTTTGGGTCGCCGTCGTTATAATAAGTTACTTTTCCAATGTCGTGCGCAAAAGTATTTCCAGCTTTCAGTATTTTGACGATTTTCTGGTAATCTTCGGGAAAATCGAAGGTTCTCACCCAGTCGTTGCCTGTCCCGACGGGAATTGTGCCCATCGTGATTTCGGTGGTTGGTACCACATCTTGCGTGAAAATGCCGTTTATGACTTCGTTATTCGTGCCGTCACCGCCGATGGAAATGACTTTCCGAAAGCCATTTTCGGCAATGCCTTGCCTGACAATTTCGATGGCATGACCTTGATATTCTGTTACAACAGCCTCAAAATCAAAACCTTCGTCTAATAAAATCTGTTTTATCGTTGGCCAATCCTTTTCTCCTCTTCCAATGCATGCCTTAGGATTGACGACCACTAACCATTTGCTGTTTCCTTCGTTCATTCGGAGATAAAATTTGCGTCAAAAATAGTAAAAGTTTTTATTGCTTTTTTGTTTTGGGCAAACTTAAATTCGAAAAAAGGAAAAACGCAAATTTCCACAAATGAACCAATAATTGTTTGTTGTTCATTTATTATTGGATAATTATTGGAAATTTGCGTTTAACCGCTTCGTTTTTAATAGTAAGTGATATTCAAATCAAGACGTTTTTCCTGCAACTTTTCGATGGTCTTGTTTCTCACTTTCGTGTTGTAGACTTTCAGCTGTTTCAGCGAAGCCAAATCTTCAATCGGTGTGAGGTTTTTCACATTGGTGTTGTTGATGAAAAGTTTTTCCAATTTCACCAAACCCGACAATGGCTTCAATGAACTGACAGGCGTTCCGCTGGCATTCAAAGTGTTGAGGTTGAGCATGTTTTTCAGCGGATCCAATTCTTCGATTTGAGTATTCTCTATGTTCAGCAGTTCTAATGCGGTGTTCATAGCGATGGGTTCAAGGCTCTTGACGGGCGTGTTCGGAATGTTGAGTTCTTTCAGGTAAATCTTGTTTGAAAGCGGATTCAAATCCCTGATGCTCTGGTTGTTTGCGGTGAGCGATTCAATCCAGTTCAAATCAGCAATCGGAGCCAGCGACTCGATTTGCATTTCCGGGTCGATGGTGATTTTGCGCAAGTCGAGGATTTGCTGCAACTGCAATTCGGTCGGCATGGCTGAAGTGTATGGAATATGGGCGCGGAAAATTTCTTTCCAGTTGTCGTCAATGTTAGTCCACCAGTTTTTCAGGTCTTCCGATTGGAATATTACAGTTACTTTTTTTTGTATTTCTCTGAGTGCCGCAACATTATGTCTTTTAATATTGGTGCTGTCAGCCCAAACGATTTCCAGATTTTCGTCTGTCGCTAATGGTATCAGGTTGGTAATCGGAGTGTTTTCGATGTTCAGTTCGCGCAAGCTGTTCATGTCGTGCAACGGACTCAAATCTTCGACAAAGGTGTTTTTCAGGATGAGGTTTTGCAAGTTGAACATGCCTTGCAAAGCCATAAGGTTGCTGATTTCGGTATTTGATACGTTGAGTTTCTGCAAGTTTGTTAAACGGCTGACAGGCAACAGGTTCTGAATGTACGGATTGCCCGAAAGGTCGAGTTCCTCCATGTTGATGATTGCATGCAGCTGCTCGGTATTGGGTTCCGATTCCAGATTGATTTGCTTGGAGAAAATGGCCTTCCAGTAGATTGGCAGGTTGTTCCACCATTCGCGCAGGGCTTCTGTGTCGTAAATGACTAAGGTATAAGGATTTTCCTTAGTGTAAGCGCTGGCTTCTTCGATGCCGATTTTGGTTTTGTCGCAATAGATTTTTCCGAGGCGGCGATGGTTTTTCAATGGTGTCAGATCCTTGACGTTGGTGTTGCTGCAATACAGTTCGCGCAGGTTTTCCAATTCGTTCAGGGCCTGTAAGTTGCTGACGGCGGTACCCGAAACGTTCACGCTTTGTAAACCGGTCATGTTCGTCAAGGCCGAAAGGTCGCGGATTGTGGTGTTGCTGGCATCAATGGAAACAAGGTGTTCCAAATCCTGAATGGGTGAAATGCTGCTGATTTTGCTTCCGCTGGCGTTGAGATGCGTCAGTTCCGGGCAGTTTTTCACTTCTCTCAGGCTATTGATTAAGGTGTTGGCAATGTTCAGTTTTTTGATGCCTTTCAGCATTTGCAAGACCGAGATGTCGTCAATCACGGTGTTGGCGATTTCGAGTTCTTCCAAAGTGATGTCGTATTTCAAGGCGGAAATGTCGGTAATCAACGTTGAGTTAGCACGCAAAACCTTCAGCTTGTTGGCGCTGCGCAATGGTGAAATGTCTTCTATTGAGGTGCCCGAAATGTCGAGGCTGACCAAATCGGAAAGTTCATTGAGAGGTTCTACGTTGATGATTTCGCGTATGCCCGAAATGTCGACGTTTTGTTTTTGGGTGACTATTTTCAGTTTGCTGTCGAGTTCGGCCATGTCGTTTTTGAAGACTTTGTCGCGCATTTCCGTGCCATTTATCAGGTCTTCGACAGGATAGGAAGCAACGAAATCAAAGCTGGTAATCATGGCTACGGTCTCAATCGGGATGCTGTCGTACAGTTTTATTCCTTCGCCCAATCTCTTTTTCCAATTGTTAGAAAGTGCGTTCCACCAGTTTCTAAGTTCTTCTTTTTCATTGATTTTCGATGTGTAGATGCTGGCTATTTTCAAGTTGCTGTTTTGGCGGTCGAGGTTGATTTCAATGAAACGGTTTTTCACGTTGTCAATCTTTTCATTGTTGATGGTGACGGCAGTCAAATGGCGGGTCAGATTCACCATGAAAAACGTTGACCCGTCATCTCTTGTATTGTTGACAATGTTTTGAATATCAAACTGAAAATAGGCTTTCTTGAAGAAAAAGTCGATGTCTTTCAGATAGGCTTGAACGTCTTTATTAATAGGGGTCATGCGGTTGTTGTCGAGGTCGTCTTCAATTTGGACCTTATCGTCGATGAAGATTTTGCTCCAGCTTTCCGTAAAGATGATTTCCTTTTCCTGGGCGGTCGAGGTCGTGTCGCCTATGAAGTTCAGCGTCTCTTCCAAATAGGTGATCATATATCGCACTTCGGCTTCGTATTTCTGCATTTCGTCTTTCGACAGTTTCTGTGCCTGACAAAGTCCAATCAGGCAGAAAACGGCTATGATTGTGAAGAAAATCTTTTTCATGGTTGGTAGAATTTGATAAGGTTAGCCTTTTCTTTTTCAGGCATATAAATGATGTTTGACATGAGCCACCCCGAGTTGGTGCCCGAGCGGTTGAACCACGACACTTCGAAATACCAGTCTTTGATTTGGAAGACGTGGAATTTCACAGAATCGACCTGCTGGAATTTCAGGTTTCCTTTCTTGATTTCGTAGAAAAACAAGGTCAGGTAATCGGGTTGGTATTCTTTAGATGCGTAATATTCAATGACTTCAGTATTTTGGAAGGCTTTGTAGATGTTCATAAAATCGAGTTCGTGGCTCATCGGATGCAGGAAATACTTTTCTTTTTCAGCTATTTCGCCATTCGGGAAAAGCTTGTTGTATTCGGAAAAATAGACATTGGTCAGCACCCATTTTGAGCCGAGGCCTTCCTTTTCGACTGTCAGAATCAGGGAAACAGGTACTTGTTTGCCGTTGTATTTGAAGGTTGCCGAAACCTCTGAATACCATCTGCCGCCAAGGAAAGTCATGTAACTTGAATCGTCTTTCGTGACGTCTTCAATGAAATAGCGTTGCAATTCCGAATTGAAGCCGAATTTTTCGTGGTCGAACAGAATGGGCAGCGACTGCTGACGCATTTCGTTGCTGCGGTATTTCGGGTCTTTCGGGTTCAGTTTTTCGCCAAACTGGTCTTCTTCATAGTTGAAGCGTCGCATAAACTGCCCCATCTGCTTGGTCATGGCATACAGTTCGGTTTCGTCTTTAATGAAATTGCCAATGGTTTGGGCCACAGCTTGGTATGATGTTGTGACACACAAAACCACGATGATTATCATCCGAAATCTTTTCATTTGAAAAACCAATTTATGGGGTTTCGAGGTTGCAGGGTTTCGAGACCTCGAGGCTACGGGGTTACGAAGATTTTTATGACCTCGTGACCTCGTTGCCTCGTATTCCCGTGATCTTGTTATCTGTTTGTCGTTTCCTTGACGCGCATGTCGCCGAGCAGCACATCCCAGAAGCCGACGGTGCGGCCGCCGATTTGTGTTTCCTTGCGCTTCACGTACACGGTGATGTCTTTCTTGGTCGTGTCTTTGTAAACCAGATTGCCTTCTGCATCGTAGCCTCTGAAGGTTTGGAAAATGGTGATGACACCGACGTAAGTTCCGTCAGGCTGACGCTGTAAGTCGCTGACATACTCGATGTTGTACCATTCAATTTCAACGCGGTCGTAGTTCAGGCGCATGAGGCGCTCGAAATATTTGCGCACTTTGAAATACTGTATGGTGTTCGACGACAATGATGAAACGCCGATTTCGGCATCGCTCATGAACAGTTCTTCTGCGCGGTCGATGACGCGGTTGGCTTCGCTGAAAGGCGTGTCTTTCGAACCGGCAATCTTAATGTATTTACTCAAGTCTCTGACTTTTTCCAATGCCAGACTGTCGATGGCCTGCTTGCGTTCGAAACTCAGTTCATCTTGTGCAACGGCGCTGCCGACAACGAATAATGCAATGACTAATGTTGCTAATATCTTTTTCATTTTTTATTTCCTTTCTAATTGATAAACAATATTTTGCGATTCAATTAATAGTCTTATTTCTTGATTAATTCCAGTTCGCTGATTTTTCCGTTAGCGTTGTATTTGATGTCGTTGACGCTATTGCGCGAAATCTTCTGGTCTTTCAGGTAATTAAGATATTTTTCGATGGTGGTCGGGCGGTCGTAGTCGTTGAAGCCACCGGCTTGACTGATGATAATCAGCACGGGAACGTTGTTCGATTCAAACAGACCCAAGGTTTCGTTGATGATGCGGTTGGCTTGCGAAGTGCTGCCGGCATTGGCAATGCTGCGGAAGTTGCTTTCAAGCACTACGTTAGTCGATTGGCTGTTTTCGCGTTCTTCTGCGTCTTTGCGTTCCTCTTCGTTTTTTTGGGCGCGTTCACGTGCCAGTTTCTTTTCCACTTGGAAGAGCAGATCGTCGACTTCTGCATTTTGCAGGTTCCAGTCTTTGATGGTTTTCACACGGGCTTCCTTTTGTTCCAAAGTCCAAAGGGTTTCGTCGTCCAAAATTGCATTCAAATCCTTGATGGCTTCGGCCACTTTCGATTTGTACTCTGCTTCAGCAGCTTCCTTTGCAAGTCTTTTCTTGCTTTTGCAACTTGTCGTTCCTCCGAGCGTGATGAATGCAGCCAGAAGAATCATTGCGATGGTTGTGAGTTTACTTTTCATTTTTTATCACGATTTTTGTATTAATAACTTCATTAATTGCTACAAAATTGCAAAAATATATCTTTTTTCGTTTCGTGACGTTAAAATAATGAGAAACACGAAACAGCATCCTGCAGTATGTACCATTATTTACATGAAAACGATAATCAGACTGAATAAAAAACAGCTTCATAAAGCCAGAAACAAATTTTAAGCGTTTTCTTCTTTTCTGAATGATGAAAAAATGTAATTTTGCTTCGGATTATATTTTTCCGTCTGATATTGAAGAGATAGAGATTTCAAACATTTTCAAACTATTATAAATCAACAAAATGAAACGAAAATCGCATATCAGGTTAGTTTTGTTCATGGCAATGGTGTCTTTTTTTTCCATTGATGGTTTTTCCCAGGTCATTGGAAAATTCAGCACTTATTACGACCAGCGCGAATTGCTATTTGAAATCTTGCCGACATCGCACCGCGACATCATTTTTTTAGGCAACAGCATCACCGACGGCGGCGAATGGAACGAGCTTTTTCAGAACAGACACTGCAAGAACCGCGGCATCAGCGGCGATGTGTGCGACGGCGTACTCAACCGCCTGACAACCATCACCAAAGGACAGCCGGCAAAGGTTTTCCTGATGATTGGTACCAACGATTTGGGCCGTGGTGCCAATCCCGACACCGTTGCTGCAAAAACGCGTCAGATTGTCAGACGAATCAAGACAGAATCGCCGCGCACCAAGATTTTCATCCAAAGCGTTTTGCCCGTCAACGACCATTACGGCAGATTTGAAGGTCACACCGCACGTTGGAAAGATATTCCCAAGGTCAATGCTTTGTTGCATAAAATTGCGGAAGAAGAAAACGTTACCTACATCGACCTCTTTTCGGTTTTCGCCAATGCGGAAGGCAAAATGAACCTCGATTATTCAAACGACGGCCTGCACCTGACGGGAAAAGGCTATCTGCTTTGGCACGATGCCATAAAACGTTATTTGTGAAAAGATTGGGTGGCAATGGAACGATTATTGCTGCTTTTTGACATCTGAATTATTGAAACACACAAATCTTTAACTTTAAAATAGAAAAAAATGGATCTTGTAAACATCTTAGGCACTTTGGCAGGCAATGACACTGTCAATGAAATCAGCAAGAAATTCAACATCGATACCAACAAGGTGTCGTCAGTCATCACCAGCGCTCTTCCAACCTTGATTGGCGCCATGCAGAAAAACGCTTCAACCGAAAGCGGTGCAGCATCATTGGCTAAGGCCCTTGGCGACCACGCCAACAATTCAGGAAGCATGCTTTCCAACCTTGCAGGCGTCGACCTCAACGACGGCTCAAAGATTTTGGGCAAGATTTTGGGCGGCAACGCATCATCCATCTTCGACAAAATAGGCAAGCAGACCGGCACCACAAGCGGTCAGGTGAACAACATCCTTTCGTCAATCGCTCCTGCTTTGATGAACATTCTCGGCAAACTGAAGGGCAATAACAATACCAGCAACGATGCACTCGGCGCATTGCTCGGCAGTGTCCTCGGCGGCGGTGCTTCTTCAAGCAACAACGGTGGCGGATTAGGCAGTATCCTCGGCGGTCTTGGCAAAATCTTCGGCGGAAAGTAATCGCTGAATAATCTGATAGAAAAGGTAGGGGCCCCCTACCTTTTTTTATTGTTCGGCCACCACGAACACATTCTAATGGTTTGTTTATGAGTGCGAAATAATAGTGGTAAAAAACCAAGTTAAAAGTTTCCAATAAAATCAGAACAGCTTCTAATGCCACCTATATGATAACATTCTTTACATTAGTAACATTATTCTGATTATCGTTCAGCAATCAATATTTCATTTTGAATGTGTCATTAATTCCTCTATTTTTGCCCATAATTTCAAATTGTAGACTTTATGAAAATAAAAATTTTACTGTTTTTTGTCATGGCTTCATTGATGGCTGAAGCGCAAAACATTGAAGTGAACGGCTTGCAGTCGGGCACATGGGATGCTGATACTGTTTTTGTTACCGGCGATGTTTATGTTCAGGAAACCTTGGAAATTCCGTCAGGGACAACGGTCGTTTTCAACGGATTTTACGGCATTTCGGTCCGCAAAGGTTCCATTTCGGCTTTGGGAACGGAAAATGAACCGATAGTTTTCACCGTACCCGACACGACGGGTTTTTACATTTACAATTCAGGCCGTGGCGGATGGAACGGCATCACGTTGAATTTGGCGCAGCAGGCAAAATTCGACCATTGCGTTTTCCAATACGGCAAGGCAGCCGACACTTTGCGTCAGCATGGCGGAGCATTGGACATCATCAATTGTGATGATGTAGAACTAACAAACAGCGTTTTGCGTTGCAATTTTGCCCGCGAACATGGCGGCGCGCTCAATGCCGAACATTCCAATGTGAAGATGAGCAATTGCAGCGTGAATGGCAACAAACTCTACACCAAGGACAACCTTTATTTCATGTATGGCGGCGGCTTGCGTTTCATCAATTGCGACGTGGAGATGACCGACATGGATTTCCGTAACAACTATGGTGAAATCAGTATTGGCGGTGCATTGAGTCTGGATAGCTGTTCGGTGAAAATCGACAGGGCTGTCTTTGAAGACAATATTGGCCTGAATGGTGCCGGACTTTACATCATGCGCTGCAACGATAAGGAATGTTCCATTTCGAACTGCCTGTTTGCCAACAACCATGCCAGACATTTTGGCGGAGGCTTGGCTTTTTCGAATGCCTCACCCGAAGTGAGCAACATTACCGTTGTCGGCAATTCTTCCGAAGGCGTCAATTGCGGAGGCATTTTTTTCTACGAAAACAGCAGTCCTGTGATGCGCAACATCATTGTCACAGGCAATTACAATGTTCATCCGGAAATGCCCGATGTGCAAATGTGGGTCTGGACTTTCGAACCCGATGCACCTTTGTTTTATAATGGTTTGGTTCAAGGCGGGTTGGATTCCATTAGTGGTTTCGAACAAATTACAGTTTATGAAAACATGATTGATGCCGACCCGTTGTTTGTCGATCCTGAAAATTACGATTTCCGTCTTTCGGAAAACAGCCCTTGCCGCGATGCCGGCGACCCGAACACCAATCCTTTGGTTTTAAATGGTGTCGATTTGGATGGTATGCCACGTGTCAGCAATGGAAGAATCGACATGGGTGCCTACGAATATTCGGATACGGGCATTGATGAACTTGTTGGAAAAAACAATGTTTTGAATATTGTTGGCAATCCATTGACAGTCAATAGTTTCGCTGAAATCAATCTGAATGAGGCATGCCTTGTTTCAGCAAAAATCTATTCGATGACAGGTGCTTTGCTTTGGGAAAAAGATTTCGGTTTCCGCGCTGCGGGGCAGCAAAAACTTCAGATTGGCGAGTTTGCATCTGTGGCAAAACAAGGCATTTATCTGATTGAAATCAAGGCGCAAAACGAAACATACGTTGGAAAAACCGTGAAGTATTAGTCTCGAAAACCTTGAGTCTTTTCCCAAATTCATATTATCTTTGCAGTCCAATAAAAGGACATTATCAATTTTACAAAAAGATAAAATCACATGGAAATCAGCATGTTCCTTGAACCCGTTTCGGAAAAATGCTTTGCCGAAACGACACGACCAGGCAAAAACACCCTTGGCGAAACCATTAATATTTATCGGAACGAGGACAATTTTCCAGACTTGGAAAACGTGCAGTTGGCCTTGCTCGGCATCAAGGAAGAACGCGGTGCCGTCGACAACCGCGGCTGCGGCGACGGCATCGATTATATCAGAAAATCGCTTTATCAGCTTTTCAACCACTGGGAAGATTTGAAAATCGTCGATTTGGGCGATGTCAGGACGGGTAATGAAATCAGCGACACGTATTATGCCGTCAATCAGGTGCTTACCGAATTGATGAAAAACCATATCGTGCCTATTATAATAGGTGCTTCGCAAGACATGACTTATCCAATGTATCAGGTTTATGAGCCGACGGGACGATTAGTGAACATGGCCGCCATCGACCCGCTTTTCGACATCGGAAACGACAACGAACAGTTGAATTCACATTCCTACCTGAGTCATATCATCCTGCATCAACCCAATTTCCTTTTTAATTTCACCAACATCGGTTATCAGTCGTACTATGTTGACAATGAAAGCATTGAGTTGATGAAGCAGTTGCTTTTCGACACCTACCGTTTGGGTTCGATGAAACAAAACATAGAACTGACAGAGCCGCTTATCCGCAACGCCAACATCCTCAGCATCGATATGTCTGCCATCCGTGCGGCAGATGCACCTGGCGTGAAAAACGCTTCGCCGAACGGTTTCAATGGCGAAGAAGCCTGCCGCATGACACGTTATGCTGGTTTGAGTTTCAAACTGTCGTCAATCGGTTTCTTTGAATACAATCCGCATTACGACATCAACTCGCGCACGGCTAACCTGATAGCCGAAATGATTTGGTATTTCATCGAAGGTTTTTCGAACCGCCAGGACGACATTCCGACTTTGGAAAGCACCGATTTCACGCGCTACAACGTGCAAATCGGCGAAGGCCAGGAAAACCTGATTTTCCTTTGTCACAAGATTTCCGGCAAATGGTGGATGGACATGTCGTTCATGAAAGTCGACGACAAACGTTTCGAGCGGCATCATTTCATTCCCTGTTCAAAGGAAGACTACGACCAAGCCATGCGCAACGAACTGCCCGACAAGTGGTGGCAATTCTATCAGAAACTGATGTAGGGCTGAATACCTTTCAAAAACAGTTTTTGCTCAAAATATTGCGATATACAAAATCTCAAAATTCGCCATGAAAACCAATGAAGAAGAATATAGACAATGGATAATCTCGGTAAAGCAACATTACCGCAACAGCCAGATAAAAGCCGCTGTGCATGTTAATTGTGATATGTTAGAGTTCTATTGGTTTGTAGGTAGGGATTTGTGTCAAAAACAATTTTTGAACACATACGGCAGCGGGTTTTATAAACAAGTTAGTGCTGATTTGCAACGCGAATTGCCTGATGTAAAAGGTCTTTCGCCCACTAACATTAAGTATTTCAAATACTTCTATGATTTATATTCGCCTTTGCGACAAAATCGTCCGCAACTTGCGGACGAATCTTCAAACGAAAATGTTCCGCAAGTTGCGGACAATTTGCAGACAGATCCTAAATTAGCTCAACTTGCGCTTGTGCCATGGGATCATCACCGGAGAATTATCGACAAATGCAAAGACAATCCTCAAAAGGCATTCTTTTATGTGATGAAAACCATCGAAAACAATTGGAGTCGTGCCATGCTGCTCAATTTTCTTGACACCAATTTATTTGAACGCGAAGGAAAGGCCGTCACCAATTTCAGATCAACGTTACCTGTTTTGCAGGGAGATTTAGCCACCCAAATGCTAAACGACCCTTATAATTTTGATTTCCTTACAATGCGGGAACATTACGATGAAAAGGAACTCAAGGATGCATTGATGGATAACATCCAGAAATTCCTGCTCGAACTCGGCAATGGATTCGCTTTTGTGGGACGCGAAGTCAGAATTGCTGTCGGCAATACCGAGAAATTCATCGACATGCTTTTCTATAACATCAAGCTGCACTGTTACATGGTGCTTGAAGTGAAGACCGATAAATTTGACTTTGCCAATATCGGACAATTAGGCGGTTATATTGTGGCGGTAAATCACCAACTCAAAGGTGAAAATGACAATCCTACAATTGGGCTTTTGGTGTGCAAGTACAAAGACAATATCGAAGCGCAATATGCTCTCGAATCAAGTAGCCAGCCTGTTGGCATTTCCGCCTACGAATTGTCGAAACTAATTCCAGACAACTTTAAATCATCGCTTCCGTCAATCGAGGAAATTGAAAAAGACCTGGCAAATCATATTCATCACAAAGAGTAAATGACTCTATTTGCGTCGACACGTATTTTTACTATTTTTGCCGTTTAAATATTCATTCAAAATGAAACGTTTTCTATCAATCTTTACCTTACTGGCCTTGATGACAGCATCGGTCAGTTCGTTTGCTCAGGAAAAAAAACCTGACTGGAAGAGATGGCACTATCTCTCCGAAGAAGAAATGCACAACACCACCCGTGGTGTCAATTTCGTAGAAACTAACCCGCCTGCGGGTGAACCTCGTTTTGTGGCCGAATTTGAACCCATGCAAGGCGTTTTGATCCGTTATCCACTCGGCATTCCGGAAAGCCTGGTGGTTCAGTTGGCTAACAACTGCCATGTTTATTGCGTGGTGTCAAGTTCATATCAGAGCAGTGCCCAAAATACTTTCCAAAATGCAGGCGTGAACATGAATAACGTAACTTTTGTCAATGCGCCGACTGATTCCTATTGGGTTCGCGACTATGGTCCGTGGTATATTTTTGAAGACCGAGAACCAGCCATCGTTGATAATGTTTACAATCGTCCGCGTCCAAACGACGACAATGTTTCGGGTGTTTTTGCCAATTTCTGGAACATCCCGATGTACGGCATGAACCTTGAACACACTGGCGGCAACATGATGGAAGATGGACGAGGCCACGGCGTCAGCGATGAACTTGTCGTTCAGGAAAACGGCTACAACGAAGCCAATGTCCGCGAAAAGATGCGCGACTATCTGGGCATTGACCCTTATCACATCACCATCGACCCGCAAGGCGACTACATTGCACACGTCGACTGCTGGGGCAAATATCTGGCTCCCGACAAGATTTTGATTGCCCGTCTGCCACAAAGCAATCCGCGTTACCAGTATTATGAAGAAGTGGCCGAGTATTTCGAGACCACCAACTGCTGCTGGGGCTATCCTTACAAAGTCTACCGCGTTGACGAACCAGGCGGCTACACCTTGGCACCTTATACCAACAGTCTGATTCTCAACCATTCGGTTTATGTTCCGCTGGGCACTAACTCGACTTACAACACCAATGCCTTGGCTGTTTATCAGGAAGCCATGCCAGGCTATGAAATCGTTGGCGTTGAAAACAACAATTACAGCATAGGTTGGGAAAACACCGATGCCCTGCATTGCCGCACCCGTGGCGTGATGGATTTCGACATGCTTTTCGTCGACCACCGCAACGTGATTTTCGGCGAACAAGAATGGCAGGAATCCATCCCGGTAGTCAGCAAATTCATCGCTTACAGCGGCGAAGCCCTCAAAGCAGACTCTTTGCTGGTTTATTACAGCATCGATGGCGGTGCTTATCAGACTGCCCACATGACTCCAACTGGCAATCCTGACGAATATGTTGGTTACATCACTGGTTATCAGGATGGTTCGGAAATTGATTATTACGTTTTTGGCGCCGATGAATCAGGACACCGCTACCAGCAGCCGGTTTTCGGTGAATTAGACCCACACCATTTCACGATGGAAGCACACGAACCTGCTGGCGAACTTATCATTACACCTGACACACTGTGGTTCAATTCATTCACTGATACACAGTCCTTTACTTTGAAAAATGAAACTGCAGACGCTATCACCATTTCGGATATTCTCTACGACCAAGACTATCATCTGATGGGCGATTATGGCAATCCTGAAATTCCGTACACCTTACAGGCCGGTCAATCCGTGACCTTCAATGTCGTTTTCGATGCACTCTTCCCTCCAGGAAAAGACGATGACTATTTCGTTGGCAGTGTTAAGGTTATTACCTCTCTTGGAGTTAGAACAATAACGGCCATGTTGCAGAAAACCATTTGGGATTTAGGATTAGTGATGGTTGGATCACCATACGTTTCTGTTGAAGATGAAAATGGTGCGCAGGCTGTTCTGCAAAACCGTAATTTTGGCACGCATGAAAGCATTGTGATCAATTCCATCGAAGAAGATGTTGCAGCAGGCGAAGTTCCGATTTTAGCCATTGAGCCTGAACATGAACTTCCTTATAGCCTTACCAGCAATGAATTCTTTTCTATAAATATTACATCTAATAATCAGACAGACAAGGGTTATGTAAACACAATGGTTAAAGTTCAATCAACAGATGGCGAGCTGCAATTCTGTGTTTCAGTGAATGAAAACCTGCTCAGCATTTCGGAAATCAAGAACGAAATCAGCATTTACCCGAATCCGGCAAACGGCATTTTCACCGTTGAAAGCGCAAACATGAGCCGCGTGACGATTTACAACCTTGTCGGCCAAATGGTTTACGACAACGCAACCAATGAAAAGCATGTCAACATTGACGCAAGCACTTGGAACAGTGGCATCTACATGGTGACAATCACCGACAGACAAGGCGTGTCCGTCACAAGGAAAATTGTGGTCAGATAAGCCAAAGTCTTGACATACTGAAGAAACCTCGGAACATGTTCCGGGGTTTCTTTTTTCATACAAACGCAAATTTTTACAAATGAATCATTTATCTCATAAATACATCATGCTACTTACCAAGTATTTATGAACAATTAATGACATTTTGCATTGTCAAAAAAACATCTGCGTAATTCGCAATCAGCGGTTCGGAAAGCCCTACACATCGAGCTTAAACTCGGCATCGAACCAGCCGGTGTCTTCTTTCAGTAAGTCGAATTCTTCGCCTGTAAGTTTATCGACGACGTGAACGGTGCCACGTATGTTGTCGTAAGTAAAAGTAAACTGAGAGTTTACATCGTCTTTGGGTACATCCATTTTAAATGATAGTTGATTGGACTGCAAAGATAATACTTTTCGCGCCATGCAAGTCATTTTTTGAATTCATTGACGAAAATTTCATGCAATTCGTCGGGTGCGGTTTGCAGAATCGACTTGTAGTTCATTTTCTTTTCGTCCATGAGCCAGACTATGAACTCATCGTGGAACGACTTGATTTCGGCGCCGTTCATCTTGTGGTAAATCAGGTTCAGTTTGGCTTCAGCCTCCATCCACGGAAGATCTTCGGCCTGAGCGATTTTTTCAATCATTTTATCCATAGCGTTTTGATTTTGAGGGTTAATAATGCTGCAAATATAATTGATTTTTGGTCAAATGTCAAGAGCCGTCGCCATGTTTGGCCATATTTTTCAACGAACTCCTTCATTTCTTCAAACGAAAAACGCCTTCCGAAGGTTCAGTCCGGAAGGCGTTTTTCAAAAATAAAATCCTCTGGTTAATAAAAATGTTGTTGTTTACTAAAACATTGCCACAAATGCCTTTGCGTCAGCGTCTTTCATGACCATGATTTCGCTTTCAGGACGAAACTCAAACGGCACGTAACGGAACACTTGCGCTGCTGCAAACTGACCGTCTTTCGACTTGATGACACGCATACGCACATTGCCGTCATTTTGCATCTTGATTTTCTTTAAATTGTTCAGATTCATGCTTTCAAGAGAGAGCTTCAAGGCGGAAAAATCGTCGGCGCCATAATAGTAATCGTGGCAGGAGATGATGGAATTGGTTGGCACATAGAACCATTTCTTCGATTGCCAGACGGCTTGGAAAGCACCGTAGCAAACCAGCACGATGCCGATGAAAATCAAAGCATAAGCCAGTATCGTGCTGGCGCACATTTTCTGAATGAAAAATAGGACAATGCCCACCACGCACGCAATGTTGCCTATGACCAAAGCCGGAACGTTTGTTTTTCTTTCCAGACCTTCGATTTCGTATTTGTTGATGTCCGGGATATTGTTGATTTCTGTTGTCATTTTTATTTGTATTTATTGGTTGATAGTTTATTTGGCTGCTGGCTATTAGCTTTTAGCCATTAGCTATTAGCCGGTTGCTAAAAGCCAAAAGCCAGCAGCCTATGAAAAATTAAGGCAACATGTGTAATGTCACCGATTGATGAATTCAAAATACGTTTTTTCGGAATCCGCTAAATCAGGAGGCGTCTCAGCCGGATGATGTTACAATCCTTCGGGAACGCAACTAAATGGGTGATGGATTTGCGGCCCAGCTTGAACGAATTTGGCGTGCGGGCCGAAATCAAAGTGACGAAATGAACGGTATGGTTTGGATTGGTTCGGTTTCTTTCCGTCAGGTTGCGTGAGCTTGAAACAGGCAGCACATTAGCCACTTCCTGCTGAACGGCGTTCCGCTGGCTTGCCGTAGCATTGTAAAGCGACATTCGTGCGGCTTCGATATTGTCGGCGATGACAGATGTCCGTTTGCCGTTCAATTCGTTGGTCGAAACTGACGAATTTCCAGTGCATCCGCAGAAGCAGAACAGCAGTAGGAATAATATGATGCCTTTCGTTTTCATGAAAACCTATTTCGCGACAAAAATAGAAATTATTCCAATTTGGTTCATTAAACTTTGAAAAAAATACTAAAATTAAATCGAACACGGATGGCACGGATTTACACGGAGAATCTGCGAATGAAAAAATCCGTTAAATCCGAAAAATCCGTGTTCAGATAAATGTCGTGTTCAGTTTATGGAGTGTTCATTTATCTCCGACGGTTACGGCGTCCACGGCCTTCGACGATTCTTGAGAACTTGTTTTTCGATTTCTTCATCTTTGAGAACGAAGTGACGGTTCCGGCCTTAGGTCCTTTCAAGCTCAAAATGTGAGACCGTGCTGCCACAAAACCGTTTTCATCGGTGTCGTCAATCTTACCAAACTTGTTTTTCTTGGAAGCAAAAATAATGACATTGTCGACAAACCAACTGTTGACGTAGGCACCTTCGCCCGTATAGTAAAGGCAGAAATATTCTGATTTGCTCGGCCATTCCTCCATATCGAAAGTCAGCAGATACTGGCTTTGGAAAATGCTGCCGGTTATCGTGTCTTCCCAAATGCTTTCCCACGATTCGCCGTCCTGTGAAATGCCAATGCCGATTTGCACGTTTAAATTGCCCGCCGTGGCTTCTAAACAATGATTGAACTGAAAGTTGATGAAATCGTATTTTTCCAATTCCACAATTGGCGTGATGAGCCGCGTTGTGCCGACGAAATTGTAATCGGGCGACATCTGCATTTCGCGCGCCTTGCCGCCGGCGTTGACGGTGTTCGAGATGTACCAGACCGCCCAATTGTCGCCTTTCACATCCCAGCCTTCCTCAAGCCAAGGGTTGAAAAAACCCTCGCACAGCACTACATCGCCTTGCTGCGCAAACAAAGGCACAAAGGCAAACAATGCGATGAGGATGAGCAAACGGCTTTTCATAGAGGGCAAAATTAGGAAATGTTTCGATTGGTTGATAAAAAACTCGTACTTTGCACACACTAATTGTGTACTTTTGCCCCATAAAGCACAAAAATCATGGCAGCAAAAGAGAAAACAGCGTTTTTTTGCAAGGAATGTGGCAACGAATCGCCTAAATGGTTTGGCAAATGTCCGGCCTGTGGCGCGTGGAACACTTGCGTGGAAGAAACCGTCGTGACGGGAAAAGACAGCAAATCGGTGCGCAAGAATGTCGCAACAGATTTGATACAGACGCTTCCTGTTCCCATTCAAGACATCACCAATGCCAAGGAACAACGCATCATTTTGCCTTACGAGGAACTGAACCGCGTGTTAGGCGGCGGCTTGGTGTTAGGCTCGCTCACTTTGGTCGGCGGTGAACCTGGCATTGGAAAATCGACCTTGCTT
>JAZQPN010000302.1:0-6712 GCA_045628585.1 Bacteroidales bacterium
GGCCTTTGCCGTGCGCACATAATCCATCGACATGGCTTCCAGCAGCGAAGTGCGCGTCAACTCCGTGACGACAGCCAATGGACGCATGCCCAAAGTCAAGGCGGGCAAAATGAGGTTGGCAAGAGTCAGATACTCTCCCCGACCATATTCATCGACGGTGTAAAGACTGCCCGTCATGCTCAAACCTGTCACGTTTTCAAGCAAAAAGCCAAAAATCCAGGCCATCAGGATAGCGGCAAAAAACGACGGCAACGACATGCCTATCGTCGTGATGAAAAGCGTCAGTTTATTCCAAAAAGGCGTATTGATGACAGCCGCTAAAATGCCAATCAGCAGACCCAAAATCAAGGCGATGGAAATGGAGACCGCCGCCAAGAGCAAGGTATTCGGGAAAGCCTCGCCCAAGACATCGGAAACAGGCCGCTTGCTTTGGTACGACATGCGCAAATACGGTGCTTTCAGCACAATGGCCGTTGTGCCAATGGTAGCAATACGGGCAAATTTTCCAATCTTGTCCAGTTTTTGCGTGCCTTGCGACACATCGTAAAACGAAACCGGAACCAAGTCATTCAGATAATCAACATACTGTTTTCCAAGGCTTTGATTCAGTCCCAATTCATCACGAATGGCATCAACAGATTCCTTGTCGGCCCTTTGGCCAAGCATCATTTGCGCAGGGTCGCCCGGCAAGATGTTGAACAGAAAAAACACCAAGGTCGCGACACCCCAAAGCACCGCGATTCCGTAAAGCAGTTTTCTTGTTATGTAGGCTGACATTGTTGTTTAATTGTTGATTGTTTATTTAACTACGTTGAATCTTCGATTTGTTTAATTGTTTTCGCTCGTTGAGCTTGCCGAAACGAAATTTGTTTGTCGTTTATCTTTTTCTTTGTTGAATTGATTATTGACTTTTAGACTATTTGACGGCTTTTTCAGGCCGTCATTTCCGCGCAGACGGAAATCTCATTATGGTAAACGGAATATTTGACTTTTATACTTTTTGAACGACTTTGAACTTTTATTAAAATCCGCCTTGATAATAAGCTCTCGTAATATAATAGGAAGGCTCATAATAGGCGCTACTATTGTAATTATCAATGATTTCGCACAATGGGTCGTTGTAGACTCTCAACACGGCATCGGCGAGGTTTTCATCATCCTTCAATGTGGATCGTATCAAGCGCGAATAGACTTTTCCCATCTGCAAATCGGTTGGAATTTTCGTCACCAAATTTGCATCAACATCGGTCACATCAACATTTCCATTGACAAGAGAATAATCCACAATCCATTGATTTGCAACGGCATCTGGATTTTCTGCATGTTGCACATTTGCAAGTGAAAGCCTTTCCTCAATTTCCCGTTTGCCCATAGAATTCACCACATATTTGTTCGGCTGTTTTAACAAGCGCGCAACACGTTCCACCATATAGCAAACGAAATACAAATCGTTGGCTGTTATGTCTTCATCAGGGAAAAACACGTTTTTCATACTTCGTAACTCCTTTTAAATCTTATGGTTTTCAACGCTTTATCGGAACAAAAAACAATTTGATGAGTCGGGTATCTGAATTTCACCAACACCCAAAATGCTTCCCTCGAAATGTTATTGTCTAAAAAATCCTCAATATAATCCCAAATCGTATCATCTGCCATCGGACCTTCAACCAAATCGAAATCATGTGATTTTCCATTTCGGCAGGCCACCACAAAATCGAGCCATTCATCATTCATCTCCTTGAAAACGAGTTTTTTCAAATCGTCGGATTCGTCAAAAACATACTCATTGACAATATGTTCCGGATGCTTTGTCAAAGCCCAACGAATGGCCTGTTTTTCCAATTCCGTGCAATAAAAGCCGAAACCGAAATCCTTATAAAACCCTGCAATCTTGATTTCAGGATGTTCGACGCTTACATTACTTCCGTGATATATCAGTCTACTCATTTTCAAATAATTAAACAACTATTAAAATCAAACTTCAATTTAGATTTCGAGGCTGCGAGACTGCGGGATTTCGAGATGTCTCGTATTCTCGCGACCTCGATGCCTCGTTTTCAATATATAAACTAATTTTCCTCACCTACTTATTATTATTCAAACATCTTCTCCAATTTCTTTCCCGTTGGGAAATCGATGGCACTCCACTTGTTTTTCACAAGACCATTATCCAATAACATCAAACCTGGATTGAAACGCACCAAAGTCTTGATTTCCAACTCATCGCCGTAATAGACTTCATAAATAAAATCGTATTTTTCCTGCCATTCGGCCATTGCTTCAGGCGTTTCGGCCACAGCCCAAACCACATAATAGCCATGCTGGTCGGCAGCTTCGGTGATGGCTTTAATCTTCTCCCATTCCTCTTCGGTGATGCCATTGATGTCGTGTGTCGTGAACATCAGCAGGTTTTCCGTCTCAAGCAGCATATCCGTCATGTTGTTGCCTTCCTCATCGTTGGCCGTAAAGCCCAAATAATCAGCACCGCCCTCGACCCGCTGGTCGACAAACTCCCATTGGCTCATCCAGACAGAATCGTTCCAAGGATAATCCGGCGAGAGGTATTCTTCCGTGCGGCCATCGGCTTTATTCCTGAAAGTCAGATAGATTTGCTGAGCTGGCGCATCTTCCTGTTTCATCTGCTTGCCGACTTTCCAATTCATGAAATCAATGACCGGCAAATGACGGTAGTTGTAGATTTCAAAGCCGAGAAACAACAAGGCGTAAACTACGCCAATAACGAACTGTCCGCGCCAAGTCAAACGGTTTTTAAGCAGTTTGTTATTGAAAATCAACGGTAAAAGCACCGCATTGATGACCAGATTCTTATCGAAAGTCTGCCAATTCGTCATCTTGATGGCCGTACCAAAGCAGCCGCAATCGGGCACCAAATCGTACAAGGCATCGAAAAGCGTTGTCGTGGTGAAGAAAACCATCAGCAAGGTTGCGCCAAGCACTGCCAATCGCGGAAACACATTGGTAAACAGACAGATGCCGACCAAAAACTCCGCCAATATCAGACAGCAAGCCAAAATCATGGCCATATCGTTGAGCCATGTAAGATTGTAAACCGCCAGATAATCAAGCATTTTGTATTTCGTTCCCAACGGGTCGACGCCTTTCACGAAACTGCTGAAAATGAACAGTCCGCCCACCAAAAGCCTGCAAACCGTCAAAGCAGGTTTGCCGTATCCTTTGTGGAAAACGATGGGCAGCAGCAGATTCAGCAGCAATACGCCAAGGAAAACAGGCTGAAAGGCAGGGATATAAACGATGCCAACAGCGCAAGCCAAGGCCAAAATGATGCTAAACCAAGGAATTATGTTTTTTGCTTTCATCACTTCGTTTCTTTTTGTTCGGAGAGCAGAATCATGGCAAACACGGCATAATTGATCATGTCGTAATAGTTGGCATCAAGTCCTTCAGAGACAATGGTTTTGCCATTGTTATCCTCGATGGACTTCACCCTCAGGATCTTCATCAGAATCAAATCGGTGATGGAACTCACACGCATACTGCGCCATGCTTCATCATAGTCGTGGTTTTTACGCGTCATCAGTTCGTAGGCTTCGTTCAAGACACGGTCGTAATGCTGCGTAGCTTCCTCTGACGAAAGGTCAGGCTGGTCGACCACGCCCAATTGCAACTGAATCACGCCCATAGCCGCATAATTGATGATACCGATGAATTCCGGTTCAATGCCTTCGTCAACAAGATGTTCAGCCGTTGTCTGCAAAGTTCTGATTCTGTTTGCCTTAATAAAAATCTGATCCGTAATCGAAGGCGTTCTCATGATGCGCCATGCCGGACCGTAATCCTTCATTTTATCGATGAACAGGCTGCGGCATTGCGCCACAACCGCATGAAATTGAGCTTTCGTATCTTTCATATTCCAAAAAAGTATAATTTTGCAAAGATAATATTTTTATGCTGACACTTAAAACACAAAACAAAAATTTCAGCAGTCCCTGTCCCGTGGTGATGGGCATACTGAACGTGACGCCCGATTCGTTTTCCGATGGCGGTCATTACAATCAGATTGACAGTGCTTTACGCCATTGCGAAGAAATGCTTTGCGATGGTGCGGAAATCATCGACATCGGCGGCTGCTCCACACGTCCGAACAACGAAATCGCGACCGAAGCCGAAGAATTGCAAAGGGTCGTTCCTATTGTAAAAGCCATTCGCAAGCATTTCCCCGATGCCTTGCTTTCCATCGACACATTCAGAAAAGCCGTTGCCGAAAGCTGCCTCTGCGAAGGCGCCGACATCATCAACGACATTTCGGGCGGTTTGTTCGATGAAAAAATGTTGCCTTACATCGGTGAAAATCACGTGCCTTACATCATGATGCATTGTGTCGGCACGCCTGAAACCATGCACCAATTTGCCTTGGACGGCGACATTCACCAGACGGTTTACGATTTCTTTGCCGGACAATGCGGAAAACTTGATTCTTTCGGTCAGCAGCAAATCATCCTCGACCCAGGCATCGGTTTCGGCAAAAGCCTGAAGGCCAACTATGCCCTACTCCACGACTTAAACCGTTACCGTTTCAACAACCTGCCTATCCTCATCGGAATCTCAAGGAAATCAATGATTTGGAAAGTATTGGGAACGGATTACAAAAACGCCCCCGAAGCCATCGAAAACGGCACGACGGTACTGAACACCATCGCCTTGATGAATGGCGCGGACATTATCCGTGTGCATGATGTGAAAAAAGCGGTTGAAACGGTGAAATTATTGGAAGCATTATAACAAACAATCAGAGACACATGCGTCTCTTTCAGCATTTCCAAAACCGCTGTAAAAAAAAGAAATGCCGAATTTTATGCCTCAAAATATGTTTTTGCAATTTTTATTGTTACTTTTGCTCACCAAATCAAAAAGAATATGTTGCAGCAACTCAAACAATTCAAGGAGAAGCATCCGTTTACCGCGCTGATGCTCATTGCGATAGCGGTCAGAATCATTGCAGTGGCTTTCGTTCCAGACTTCGGTTCGCATCAGGAATTACAGCATCCGAGCCTCATTCACGACTTTTTGGAATGGCTCAAAAACGCCATCGGATTAAGTGGTTCGCCGAAAGTGCAATTTGTCAGTCGCACCTTCTATGCACTGATTTCATTATTCACGGTATCAATGATTTACCGCATTTGCGACTTGATTGCCGGTAAAAACAACGCTTGGATTATAGCCCTTATTCCGACCATTTGCTGCATCATGCCATCGTTTGGCATCATCGAAAACATCAGTGCATTTTTAGGTTTGCCGCTTGTGCTTTACGGCAGCAACATAGTTCTCCGTCAGGAAGTGCTGCGCAAAGCAAACAGGCACGAAAACGTTCACCGCAGTTCCTTTTATATTGCCGGCATCATGTTTGGCTTAGGCATTTGCGTCTGGTACGAAAGCGCCTTGATTGCAGCGAGCATACTGTTGCTCCTTGCGTTGAAGCACAACAGAAAAGGCGTCCAATTCACCTTTATCGGTCTCATTATCACACTGGCAATCATTTACGCCATACTTCTCTTTTTACATGTCAATCCTTGGGGATATGTGATGATTTGAGCCATTTGCAATTTCTAATTACGATAAAACTGAGATGAGACTCCCTCCTGCGCGGGAGTGACGTTCTTCCAAAAGACCGTCAAAAAAAGCTCCAATAATCTAACCGTCCATAAGTCCACAAGTCCATTTTCAAATCGTCCAAAATTCACATTCTCATGACTCCCGAAGAAGCCCGTCAACGCATCGCTGAACTCAGCGAAGAACTTGAAAGACACAACTATAACTATTATATCCTTGCAAACCCAACCATCAGCGACTACGAGTTTGACATGAAACTCGAAGAGTTAGGCCGCTTGGAAAAAGAGTTTCCGCAATTTTTGCTGCCCACATCCCCTACCCAACGGGTCGGCGGCGGCGTAACGAAGGAATTCAAGAGCGTGGAGCACCGCTATCCGATGCTTTCGTTGGCCAATTCCTACAGCAAGGAAGACATTCAAGAATTTATCACACGCATAAAAAAGACTATCGATGAAGAAGTTGAGTTTTGCTGCGAACTGAAATTCGATGGGCTTTCCATCAGCCTGCAATACGAAGACGGCGTTTTGGTGCGTGCCGTGACACGTGGTGACGGCACTCGCGGCGATGATGTGACGACTAACGTAAAGACCATTCGCACCATCCCGCTGAAGTTGCAAGGCGATTTTCCACCGTTTTTCGAGATGCGTGGCGAAATTGTGATGCCTTTGGAAAGTTTCAACCGCCTCAACGAAGAACGCGCCGATGAAGGCTCGCAACTCTTTGCCAATCCGCGCAATGCAGCCGCCGGAACCTTGAAACTGCAAGACTCGCGCGAAGTGGCACACCGCCGTTTGGACAGTTACGAATACTACATGATGATGGACGACTTAGAGACCCGTTTTTCAACACATTACGAGTCGCTGATGGCCTCGCGCAAATGGGGTTTCAACGTATCAAATTTCATTTGCCTTTGCAAAAATGTCGACGAAATCTTCGACTTCATCAACTATTGGGATGTGAAACGCCATGAACTTCCCTTTGCCATCGATGGCATTGTGCTGAAAGTGAACAGTTTTACACAACAGCAAATGCTTGGCTTCACGGCAAAATCACCGAAATGGGCCATAGCCTACAAGTTCAAGGCAGAAGAAGTCGAGACGGAACTTCTAAGCGTTGATTTTCA
>JAZQPN010000303.1:0-7943 GCA_045628585.1 Bacteroidales bacterium
ACCGCCGCGTCGAGTTCGTGAAGAAATAAACCTTAACAATTAAATACAATTACCTATGAAAAGACTTGCATTTGCATTTTTGTGCGTTGCCAGCATGGGCCTGATGGTCGCGTGCGGCAATTCGTCAAACGAAAAGAAAACTGAAGGCGGAATTGATGAAAAAACTGCTACCGAAATTGTGGAACAGCTCGACCTGCCTGAAGAAGGCGTTCATGGCTACACTGGCGATGCGGCCACTGACCTCAAGAACGTCACCAACGACAACTATCTTGAGATTGCCAAAGGCATCTTCGGTGTTGACCTCAGCCCGAAGGACGGTTGGAAACTCGTTGGGGCTAAAAGCCCTAACAAGGTGAACAACCTCAATGTGAAATACAATGTCGAAGGTCTCTCGGAAGCAGCCGAAGCCGAAGCCCTCTTCAATCAGTGCCTCGCCGTTACATCCGATGGTAACTATCCTGTCAAGATGGACTTGAACACCGGTGCCATGAGCCGTGGCCCGAAATGCGACACTTACGAAGCCTATAATGAGAATAAAGACATGGGCAACATGTGGTTCTATGCCTACGGCGACAAGACTGTCATGATGACGGTAAGCAGTTGGAAAGAAGAACTGGAAATCAGCATGGTGTTGACTTCAAACTAAGCCTTTTGTCGTTTGATAATTTTACAGCACCTGCCCTTTGGGACGGGTGCTGTTGTTTTTACCACTCCGCTTCCATCATGTATCGTTTCAGCAGGAAGGCACAGAAATAAGGGAATGTGTAAATGTCGTTTTCGTGACCAATGTTGCCGTAACAAAGCTTTATTCCGGCTGTAATATCTGGATAATGTGGACTTTGAATCATTGTGCGCAGCGATTTGGAACGTCCGTTTGTGGCTTTGACTTCCACGGGAACAAGCGTTTTCATTGTCCTGACGAAGAAATCCTCTTCCAAAGTGGAATCTTCTTTTTTATAATAGTACAACTCGTATCCGCTTTTTACCAAGGCTTCTGCAACGATGTTTTCATACAAGGCGCCTTTATAAACTCCGAAATTGTTGTTGATTTTCAGGTCGGCTTGAGCTTCGTCGTCGAGTGATGCCATCAGCAGACCCGTGTCGCGGAAATAGATTTTATATTTGGATGGGTCGTAATTTCCCTTTAGGGGCAGTTCGGGGAAATCCATGCAGTAGCAAATGTTGATGATGCCGGCATCGTTAAGCCAATCAACGCAACCCCAATAATCCTTGAAACGTGCTCCCGAAGCCACTTTTGAGATTTGGAATTTCTTGTTTTCTTTTGAAAGCTGAACTGGTATGTGCTTGAAAACGTTCAGGATGCGTGTTTGCTCCAGTCCATCGGCATATTTCCTGACGTCTTCTTGATAGTCGATAATGAGTTGACGTTGCATGTTGAGCGTTTTTTCGAAAGTGCCTTTTTCGATATAATGTGCCACAATTTTAGGCATTCCGCCCAAAACACAATAGTCTTTGAACAAATCACCGAAAACTTTCATTTCCAAGTCGTTGAAAGGTTTCAGGTCTTGCATGTGCCCAAACATTTCGTCAACGGTTTCCTGGCTATATCCTTTTGCCCACAGGAATTCCTCGAAATCGAGAGAGTGCATGTTGTAATCGGTTTTGTAGCCGACACTTACGCTTTCTATCCTTTTGTAATTGATGCCGAGCAATGAACCGCTGCAAATGACATCGAAACGACCGTCTTCTTTGAAAAATTTCAGCGATGTGGCTATTTCGGGATATTCTTGAATTTCATCGAAAATGATTAAGGTCTGATTCTCAATGAATTTTATCTTCGTGTCGATGTATGAAATGTTCTTGACGATGGCTTGTGCGGAATAACCGTCTTTCGTTATGGTTCGGAAAATCTCATCAGTGACAAAGTTGATATATACGACGTTTTTGTAGTTCTCTTTTGCGAAATTCAGTATGGATGCAGTCTTCCCAATTTGTCTTGCACCTTTCACAATCAATGGAAGTTTTTCGTCGCTTATTTTCCAATTTCTCAGATAATCGTCTATTTTTCTCTTTAAATACATGATATTCTGATTTGTATGTTTTTATATGGCTGTTTTTTACGCTGCAAATATATGCTTTTTTACAAAAAGATGAGGGAATTATTGCATATTTTTTACAAAAAGATGAGGGAATTATTGTATGTTTTATACAAAAAGATGAGCGAATTGATGCTGGAATTTGATTTCAATTTATATGAATCTTTTTTGTATTTTTCACACTCAAAAAAGGTAGAGGCCTTTTTGGTTTAACAATTTGTAATTTAATGTTTTAGACCTGTAGAAAAAGTAAAATTGAAGCAGGAGATTGTTGCGTAAAAACCTTGGTGCTGATTGTTGACAGCCTCATTTCGCGGACTACACTCATCGCTTTTGAGGATTTCTGCTTGCCTATCTATTCCATCATTCTCATCTTTATCGAGAGCAAGATTATAGACCTCGTGGTGGACGTGGAGAACTACAAGACAGCATTTATCGTTACTGATGAAATTGATGCAGTCCGTAACTTCATCATCAAGGACTTTGACCGCAGCGGTACTGCCTTTGCAGGCAGCGGCCTCTATCAAGGTGCCGAGCGCAAGATGATTTATGTCACCTTGAACTGTTCCGATTTGGTGAAGCAGAAGGCGAACCTTCGTTTCCTCGACCCGAAGGCTTTTGTCAATGTGATTGAGAGTTCCGAAATCATGGGCATTTCATCAAAACAAAAAAGCAGCCCATTCGGACTGCTTCTTTGTTTCCATGTTGAGTGAATCAAATCTTCTCTCTCAGCAACTGCATGGCTTTCTGCAATCCATCGGCATTGCGGCCACCTGCCACGCACAAGGTCTTCTGACCGCCGCCACCGCCTTGGATTTCCTTGGCGACTTCGCGGATTACTTTGGTGGCATCCAATCCTTTGGCATCGGCAAAGGTTTCAGGAAGCAACAAGCACAGCGAAGGTTTGCCTTCGTTGATGGAACCGAGAATGGCAATGGTGTTCTCGTTCATTTGCTTCAGTATTAGGGCAATGTTGCGGAGCTGGTCGCCGCTGCAGTTCAGTGTGTCGATAGTCAGTTTGCAGCCTTCGTGGTCGGTGGCTTTCGCCATCAGTCTTTCGGCCATGTTTTGAGCCTTTTCCTGCATCAGGCGTTCCACTTCTTTCTTCAGGGCTTGATTCTGTTCGGCAAGCGATTCAACGGCTTTCACCACGTCGTTGCCTTTCACGATTTCCTTGATGCGTCCCAATTGGTCGAGATTGTCGTTCAGATATTGCTCGACGGCTTCGCCAGTGATGGCTTCGATACGACGCACGCCTGCTGCAATGGCGCTTTCAGCAACGATTTTGAATGTGCCGATGTTGCCTGTGGCTGAGGTGTGTGTGCCACCGCAAAGTTCCATGGAGTAGTTCTTGTCGAACATTACGACACGGACCTTGTCGCCATATTTTTCACCGAACAATGCAGTTGCGCCCAAGGCTTTGGCTTCGTCAACCGGAATGTCGACGAGGGTCTCGTTTTTGATGTTTTCTCTGATTTTGCGGTTGACAATGTCTTCAACCTGGCGGATTTCTTCAGGCGACATCTTTGCGAAGTGGCTGAAGTCGAAACGCAGACGCTGGTCATCGACCAATGAGCCTTTTTGCTCGACATGCGTGCCGAGGACTTGGCGCAATGCGGCATGCATCAAGTGTGTTGCACTGTGGTTGTTGGCAATACGCTGGCGACGTTCTGTGTCAATTGTTGCCGTAAATTCCATTTCAGGATTCTGAGGCAGTTGCTCTGTGATATGAATGGCCAGATTGTTTTCCTTGATGGTGTTCAGAATCTTGATGGTCTCGTTTCCGGAAACCAAAACGCCAGTGTCGCCGACTTGTCCGCCCATTTCAGCATAGAAAGGCGTGCGGTCGAGGACAATTTCGAAATGAGTCTTCTTTTTTTCTGTCACTTCGCGGAAACGGAGAATGTTACAGGTTGTCGAAGTCTCGGTGTAACCGATGAATTGCGTTGGCTGTTCGGTTTCTTTCACCACGACCCAGTCGCCATTGGCTTTTTCAGCGGCCTTGCGTGAACGGTTCTTTTGTTCGTCGAGGTTAGCCTTGAAGCCTTCCATGTCGACTTCCAGGCCTTTTTCCTGAGCCATGAGGTTGGTGAGGTCGATTGGGAATCCGTAGGTGTCGAACAACTCAAAAGCAAATTTGCCGTCGATGTTTTGACCTTTGTTTTGTTCGCAATAACCTTCAAAACGCTTGATGCCTTGTGCCAAAGTGCGGAGGAAAGATGCTTCCTCTTCGCGGATGACCTTGGTGACGAGTTCCTGCTGTGTCTTGATTTCCGGGAAGTTATGCTCCATTTGGCCGACAAGGATAGGCAGAAGCTTGTAAACGAAAGGCTCATCAAAATTGAGGAAGGTGAAACCGTAACGCACGGCACGGCGCAACACGCGGCGAATGACATAACCTGCTCCGTTGTTGGATGGCAGCTGTCCATCGGCAATGGCGAAGCTGACGGCACGCAAGTGGTCGGCGATGACGCGCATGGCGACATCAATCTTCTCTTCCTTGCCGTAGGCGAAACCTGACATCTTAGCCAGTTCCTGAATGAGCGGCTGGAAAATGTCGGTGTCGTAGTTCGAGGTCTTGCCTTGCAGCACACGGACCAGACGTTCAAATCCCATGCCGGTATCGACATGCTTTGCAGGCAGTTCCACGAGCTGGCCATTGGCCAAACGGTTGTATTGCATGAACACGAGGTTCCAGATTTCAATCACTTGCGGGTCGTCCATGTTGACGAGGTCGCGGCCAGGAACTTGAGCGCGGGCGGCATCGTCACGAAGGTCGACGTGGATTTCGGAGCAAGGGCCACAAGGGCCGGTTTCGCCCATTTCCCAGAAGTTGTCGTGCTTGTTGCCATAGATGATGCGGCTGGCATCGACATGTTCAAGCCAGTAGTTATAGGCTTCCATGTCAGGACCTTGACCGTCTTTTTCATCACCGCCGAAAACGGTGACATATAATTTGTCCTTGTCGATTTTCACGACTTCGGTCAGGTATTCCCATGCGTAGGCAATGGCTTCTTTCTTGAAATAGTCGCCAAACGACCAGTTGCCGAGCATCTCGAACATGGTGTGGTGATAAGTGTCGTGGCCAACTTCTTCCAAATCATTATGTTTGCCTGAGACACGGAGACACTTCTGTGTATCGCTGGCGCGCTTGAATTTGGCAGGCTGGTTGCCCAAAAAGATGTCCTTGAACTGGTTCATGCCGGCGTTGGTGAACATCAGGGTAGGGTCGTTTTTCACTACGATTGGTGACGATGGAACGATGGTGTGTTCCTTGGAACGGAAAAATTCCAAAAAGCTGTTTCTGATTTCAAATGCGTTCATTTATAGAGGTATTATTATTTGTCAGTAAAAAAGCGTGCAAATTTAGTTTAATTTTTTCTATTTTTGCACGCATGAAACGTCAGAAATACATATTCAATCACAAGACGTTGAGTTTTGAAAAATACAAAATGCCGACGAAAGCTGTTGTCGGGCGTGTTTTGCTGGCCGTGCTGATGTTTGGTGGTTTCGCATTTTTGTTTGCTTTCCTTTTGTATACTTTTTTCAGTTCGCCAAAGGAAAAGATGCAGGCGCGCGAATTGGAGTACATGAAGCTTCAATATGAAATCCTGAACGATAAACTCAACAATATGGAGACTTTGCTGGCTGATATGGAAGACCGTGATGACAACGTGTATCGTGTTGTGCTTGAGGCAGAACCAATACCACGTTCGGTGCGTCGTACAGGTTATGGAGGACCTCATCGCTACGACAATCTTTATGGTTACGCCAATTCCGACATCGTGGCAAGTGCCTCAAAGAAGCTGGATATGATTGCAAGCCGTCTTTTCGCGCAATCGGAGTCGTATGACGAAGTCTTCGATATGGCGCGTAATAAAACGAAAATGTTGAGTAGCATTCCTGCCATTATGCCGGTGGAAGCGGAGAACTTAAAGTATATATCTTCGTTTTTTGGCTATCGTCCTGACCCGATTGATAATGAGACGAAATTCCACAGCGGCATTGATTTTTCGGCTAATGAAGGTGTCGAGGTGCATGCTACGGGTGATGGAAAAGTGGTTGCCGTTGAAACTACGCAATGGGGTTATGGCAAGATGGTGACAATAGATCATGGCTATGGGTATAAGACGCGTTACGCTCATCTAAAGAATTTCGCGGTGCGGAAAGGACAGAATGTGTCGCGCGGACAATTGATTGGACGTGTGGGAACAACAGGCAAGTCGACAGGTGCTCATCTGCATTACGAAGTGCTGAAAAATGATATTCAGATAGACCCTATTCATTTCTTTTATAACGACTTAACTCCAGATCAGTACGAAAAGGTCTTGGAGCAATCTCGGATACCTACAAAAACAATGGACTAATTATGGAAGAGAGCAAATCAGGAAAATATTATTACAGCATCGGTGAAGTTGCCGATATGTTTGGCGTCAACACCTCGATGATTCGCTATTGGGAAAAGGAATTCGACGTGTTGCGTCCGCGCAAAAACAAGAAAGGAAACCGCCTTTTCACGGAGCGTGATGTGCGTTATGTGCATGTCATTTACCATCTTACGAAGGTGAAAGGCTACACTTTGGCAGGCGCAAAACAGGCTTTGAAAGACAAATTCAGCGATTACGAAGAACGCATGATTTTGCTTGAAACCCTCGACAAGACGCGTGATTTCCTCTTGTCGTTGGATAAGAGCCTGGCTGAAAAACAGAAGGATTTGAAGAAAGCCTAAAAATACCGTTTCCCAATCAAATAGTTTGTCACATAGTCGTTTACGCCGTCTTCCAAGGTGGTGAAAGGCTTGTCGTAACCGGCTTTGCGCAGTTTGTCCATTTTGGCTTCCGTGAAATACTGGTACTTGTCGCGGATGTCCAGAGGCGTGTCAATGAATTGAATGTTGGTCTTCAGATGCAAGGCTTTGAAAGTGTTGTCGGCCAAATCGAAGAATGAGCGTGCTTCGCCGGTGCCTACGTTGTACAATCCGCTTTCCGGCTTGTGTTGCATGAGCCAAAGAATGACGTTGGCGACATCTTTCACATATACGAAATCGCGCAATTGCTGACCGTCCTTATAATCGGGACGGTGCGAGCGGAACAACTTGACTTGTCCGGTCGTGTTGATTTGCCCAAAGGAATGAAGAATGACCGATGCCATGCGGCCTTTGTGGTATTCGTTTGGACCATAAACGTTGAAAAACTTCAAGCCTGCCCAAAATGGAGGACAGTTTTCCTGTTTCAGAATCCATTTGTCGATTTCGTTTTTCGAGCGTCCGTAGGCATTCAGCGGTTGCAAGTCGTTCACGATTTCGTGACTGTCGATGTAACCCAATTCGCCCATGCCATAGGTGGCGGCCGAAGATGCGTAAATCAAAGGAATCTGATGTTCGGTGCAGATTCTCCAAATGGCGAGCGTGTAGTCGACATTCAGTTTCTGAAACACGTTGTAATCGAATTCCGTGGTGTCGGTGCGGGCGCCAAGGTGAATGATGAAATCGATTTCAGCGTGATGCTTTTCAAACCATTCGATGAATGCGTTTCTGTCAATCAGCGATTTGTATTTCTTGCTGGAATAGTTTTCCTTTTTTTGCGTCTTGCTGAAATCGTCGACCAAAACCAAATCCTCAAATCCGTTTCGGTTCAAGGTGCCGGCAACCACGCTGGCTATGAATCCTGCTGCTCCTGTAATGACTATCATGGATTATTCCTCTCCCAAATTTCTGGTTTTCATATAGTTTCTCCACTTTTCCAGGACGGCTTTCATGTCGTTGGGCAATTCGGAAACGAACATCATGGTTTTGCCCGTGGTCGGGTGAACGAAACCTAATTCCTTGGCGTGCAGTGCGTGGCGAGGGATGATTTTGAAGCAGTTGTCGATGAATTGCTTGTATTT
>JAZQPN010000304.1:0-3126 GCA_045628585.1 Bacteroidales bacterium
TTCATATCCATGAAATCCAATTCGGTTGCAAAATTAGCATTTTTTTGATTTGGCTGTTGCTTTGGCGAATAATGCTAATTGTGTTTTTGATTGAAAAAATGCGTATTTTTGCATCTTTAAACTGGACGAAAAATGGAATTACTCAAAGGAAAAGTCGCTCTCATTACGGGTGCTGCCCGTGGCATTGGAAAGGCAATCGCCTTGCGTTTTGCTTCCGAAGGCTGCGATATTGCTTTCACTGATTTGGTTATCAATGAATTGGCTGAAGAAACAAAGAAAGAAATTGAAGCTCTCGGTGTGCAGGTAAAAGCATACGCATCGGATGCTTCTAATTTTGAAGACACGCAAAACGTTGTCAAACAGGTGAATGACGATTTCGGTCATATTGATGTTTTGGTCAACAATGCGGGCATCACGAAAGATGTTGCCTTGAAACGCATGACCGAAGACCAGTGGGACGCAGTCATCAATGTCAATCTGAAATCGGTGTTCAATTTCACGAAGGCCATTCAGCCGATTATGTGGAAACAAGGCGGCGGCAGTGTCATCAACATGAGTTCGGTGGTCGGGTTGGGCGGCAATGCCAACCAGTGCAATTATGCTGCATCGAAGGCTGGCATCATCGGTTTCACGAAGTCGGCGGCCAAGGAAATGGGTGTGCGCAACATCCGCCACAATGCCATTGCTCCGGGCTTCATCCTGACCGAAATGACCAAGGCTTTGCCAGAGGAAATCTTGAAAAAATGGGAGGAATCGATTCCGTTGCATCGTGGCGGAACACCTGAAGACATTGCCAACGTGGCGGTCTTCTTGGCTTCCGATTTGTCGAGTTATGTCACGGGTCAGGTGATTCATGTCTGCGGCGGCATGGCGATGTAAGGTTTGATTTAAAGATTTAAAATTTAAAGATTTAGTAGAATAAAAAAATAGCAAACGCGCCCGCCCTGAAAGGGCAGTTTGTAGTAGCAAAGGGCAGAGCGAGCCAGCGAGCGGCACCCTTTGCAAAGAATTGGTTTTTTTGAAAAATGAATGTGGGTTTGCCGATATGGATGTTGTTCGTTGCCTTGCTTGCAGGCGTGGCGGTTGCGGGATTTTTGTATTTCCGAAATAAGAAGCAACATTATGGCAAAGCCTTGACAATCATTTTATTTGCGCTCCGTACTTTGATGACGGCGCTTGCCGTTTTGCTGTTGTTCAATCCATATATCCGGCAGAAAGTCACATCGGTTGAGCAGCCGGTTTTGGTCTTGGCACACGACAATTCGGCTTCCATCGCTTTGGGCAAGGATTCCGCATATTACAAGACGGAATATCTTTCTCAATTGGAGCAATTCAAATCGGAATTATCCGATGCCTATCAAGTTGATTCATACGAATTTGGACAAGAAATCCGCGATTTCGACCACCTTGATTTCAGCGACCAGCTGACGGATATTTCAAGCCTTTTGCAGACTTTGGACCGTCGCTATTACAAGCGCAATGTGGGTGCCGTGGTGCTTTTCTCCGATGGCGTTTACAACCGCGGTTTCGAGCCTGAATTGCTGGCCCAGAAGTTTCCATTTCCGATACATACTGTGGTTTTGGGCGACACGGTTTCCTATCCCGATTTGTCAATCAAGAATGTGCATTACAATAAGGTGGTTTCGCTTGGCGCGACTTATCCCGTGCGCGTGACGGTCGGTGCCCGCGATTTGGCCAACAAAAAGGTGACGATTACCCTTTCGGAAGATGGAAAACTGATTGATAAGCAGGAAATAACGATTCCTTCGAATCGTTTTTCAAAGGAAATCGACTTTATGCTTGAAGCCACTTCAAAAGGTGTGAAACAGATTGATATTGAGGTCGGTGGCATTGAAAATGAAGAACAAATGCTGAACAATGTGAAGCATATTTTCGTTGAGGTGCTCGACCAAAAATATAAGGTGCTTTGTTTGGCCAATGCGCCACATCCCGATTTGTCGGCAATACGCAGCGTCTTGAACGAAAATTATGAGGTCGATTTCGCTTTTGCAAAGGAGCAAATTCCTGATTTTGCGAATTATAACCTTGTCGTTTTGCATCAGGTGCCGTCCGAAAAAACAGATTTCAATGCCTTGAAATCGCAGTTGGAAAAGAACCGAAAAATGCCTTTGCTTTTTGTTGTCGGACCGTCTTCCGATTTGAAATATCTGAATGAAATCCAGAAGGTTTATGCAATAAATAAAGGTGCGACGAATACGGTTTTAGATGTCAAGGCGCATGGAAATGCTTCATTTTCAACCTTTACGATGGAAAGCAAGGATTTGGAAATTGTCAACAGATTCCCGCCTTTGGCTTTGCCGCACACCGAAATCACGCCTATGGTTTCACACGACGATTTGCTTTTGCAGGATGTGATGGGGGTGAAATCTGGTTTGCCGTTGCTGAGTTACGCTCAGGATGGCCGTAAAATGGCGTTTTTATTTGGAACGAATGTATGGCGTTGGCGTTTGTTTGAATACTATGAATCTGAAAATCATGCTGTTTTTGACGAGATATTTACTAAGTCTCTGAAATATTTGCTGTTGGCTGCCGATGATGGTTCTGCCATTTATTGCAAGGAGGAATATTACAGCAACGAACCGATTATCATTCGTGCTGAATTGCGCAATGCAAGCAATGAACTGATTACTGAACCTGATGTGAATATTCAGATTGTCAATAAGTTGACTGGAGATGCTTACGATTATGCCTTTGCAAAACGTGAGCATGATTATGAATTGAACGCTGGAATTTTGCCTGAAGGCATATATACTTATAAGGTGCAATCGCAGATTGGCGATAAAATTCTGACGGTGAACGGTTCGTTTTCGGTGGTTGCCATTGGCATTGAGGCGCAACAGTTGACGGCAGATTGGGAAAGAATGTGTAATTTAGCGGCATCAACGAACGGGAAGTGTTACATGGCAGATGATATGCAGCAGTTGCTCGCTGATTTGCAGAACGATACGAGAATAACATCGGTTGAGCATCAGGAGACGCGTTTCGAGGACTTGATTCACTCAAAATGGTTGTTCTTCGTGCTGATTGGATTGGCGGCTGTGGAGTGGGTGTTGCGCAAAATGTTTGGAAGCTATTAGGGTTGAATTGTTTGTTGTTTATTTGTTG
>JAZQPN010000305.1:0-6529 GCA_045628585.1 Bacteroidales bacterium
CGTGATGGTCACATTAAGGTCTGATTGCGGTTCCTGTCCGTTGAAGCCGTTGACCAAGGAAATGACCCAAGCCAAGTCTTCATCGGAATCAATATCATTCAGGCTGAAGCCTGTAGGTGGCTCATTTATATGCGTCACCCAGGTCTCGCCGAAATAGAGGGTGTTGGGGCCCAAGTCAGGATTGCTTGGGTCATAAACCACGGCATACATTCCCTTGTCGTCGAAGAAGTAACCGTGCTGGTAAGCCTCGGCGGCACGGTCAACCTTTTCGGAGAAAGCAATCGGCGTGAAACCGCTGTTTTCGGGGAAAGCCGTCTTTGTGACACCAATATGGGAATCACCGGTAAGACCAGTCTCATGAGTTCCAACCTTTTGATAAACAATATTAATCTCCTGTCCGGCTGTCGGCAAATAGACATTGTTTGGAATGTCACCGGAAGTGTTGTTTTCGATGCGCACCTCGTCCCTGACATTCAGGACACCTGCACTTGACACATAAATGCCCGCGCCATTATGACCGTCATTGACAAGATTACCCGTAATGCTGCAACCATCGTAAAGCGAAAGTGTACCATTATTAATCATGATGCCGCCGCCATCGCCTGTGTTGTTAAGGTTGTTTTCCAAATTGCTTCTATAGAACGACACAGTTGCGCCATTGTTGATCTCGACAAGCGGAGCCGAAGGCGTGATTTCGATAGTGGTGTAATCTTCAGAATGATTCGGATAGTCTTCTTGCAGACTATTTACATAATAGTTCGGATTGAGCAGTTCATCGAATTTGCCGCTCCATTCATTCATGCCATCGAGGGTGATGCCGCGCATCGTGAAGTCCCTATTGACAGAGACCAATGCACCTGTAAACTGTGGCAAGACATTTTCTCCGGTTTCATTGTCCTCTTCCAGATGACCGCCTGGATAACGGTAGACATAAACATTGTTGCTGCCATACTGCAAGCCGCTCCATTCGGTACCATGCGAATCATTAATGGTTACCGTATTGACGATAAAGATATTATCGCTCGGGGCAAACGATGACGAATTGAACACACCGCTCAACGATTTCTTCGCCTTGTTCGGGAACTTGCCGGAATAAAGGTTGCTTCCATCTACACCATCCACATACCAGTTGATGGCTCTGCCACGCTCCGTTATATCAAAAACAATATCGAATTGAGTAGGTCCCCCTGATTCATAATTATCAAACTCCACGGTAAATGTGATTGTTCCCAAATGGTAGTCATTCGGAGAAATCAGGACTTTACCATTATAATACAAATCCAAAGCGATGCCAAAATGCTGACGGCCATCAACCGTACCAAGTTCTACAGGAGTGCCCGAAACGAAATCATACACGTCATACATGTGTTCGTCAGGATCATCCAAATTATAACCTGTCATCCAGCCCTGAACATTATCATAAGTCAATGAAGTGCCATATTTAACTGCTATGTCGTTCACCGTACCTTCTTCTTCCTCCTCAAAATAAGAGACAGGCTGAAGCGTCAATTCTTCATCGGTGCCAGGCTTTTTCAAATCGGTCTGGATACCGACAATCTTAAAGGTAGAGAAAGTGCTGCCAGGCTGCATTTGGAATGTCGGCAACACGACTTTCGTATTATAGACATCGCCATTTTCGCCTTTGCCATACATCAAGGCATAGCCTGGTATTGTGAAATTCTGGTCAATGACCGTCTCGGTGTTTATCACCAACTCCACGTCGGTAGTACCTATCAGTTCACCATCACAACTATATTCGTCGAAAACAATGATAACTGACGAAAGCACTGCATTTCTATCCAACTTATTACTGTAGGTAAGCGCGAATTGTAATTTCGGGGTTTCGGTCAAGTTATCGCGGTCGACCATAAAGCGGCGGGTGGCCAGGTGCTCGGTTGAAGTGTTTCCGCTGATTACCAAAGCCGACTTTGTTCCAGCCACAACTTCACCGTTCATTTCATCGATGTCGGGCCTAAGCGAACCCATAGGTGCCACGGCAAGTCCGAATACCGTATTCGGCGCCGCATCCAGCAGGCGCAGTTGTGCCGGAATCTGTGAACCTATTCCATTTATGGTATCAAGTTCCTCATATAAGGTATGTGATTGATATGTTTCCCATTCCTCATCATTCCAATACGACCACTTGTTGTCCTTCGTCACATTGATGGCCGCATCAATGCAAGCAGCATCCATACCCCAATCGATGGAACGCATCTTAAAATAGCATCCCGTAGCGGCTGGCAACTCCACCTCGCAAGTCGTGACTTGATAATGCTTTGCCTCGGAACCATCGGATTTAGCCACCAAAACGCCTTCGCGATAGTTGTCGCCTGGTTCCTTGAATTCCCAGAAACGATAGAACTGGACGTCGCCCTTGCTGTTTGGCGTCTGGTTGGTGAAAGGCACCTGAACGCCGCCAGTTTCGACCAATGCACCTGTATCGCTATAAGTGTTTTTTTCAGGAAGATAACTGACAAAACCGCCATCATTTGCATTGTGATAATCGTCTGGGCAATCTGAACTGATGGCTTTCTTCGGACGGGCGTATGCAAACGAAGAATGTGTTGATGTCACCGTATAGAAGAAGCCTTTCAGTTCGCCATAAAGCCATCCTGTGACGATAATATTATCCGGATTATATGGATCAGGTCCGTAAACCGGATACTTCACGTTCAGATAGCTGCCTTCGTTGATATGGAACTTGTTCTGATAGGTTGGAAGACTTAAAAGCGTAACTTCATTATAGTCCGTTCCCATTGCATTATAAATGGTTTTACCCGTCAGATACAGGCTCTGCAGTTTTTTCAATTTGTGGATAGGGCTATTGACATCAACGCTGGAACCATTTATCAGGCGGAGGTCATCAACATTAACGATTGAATATCTTTCCGTCGTGATGAAACTGGTCATATCACCCTGACCCAGGAAAGTGATGTGGGTGTTTTCCAAATACACATCATTGCCGCGCTGTATGGAATACAGAGAACGCGTGCAACGGCTGAAATCGTTACCCGTTCCTACAGGCTGACCGTAATTGCGGATATAGATTCGGCGACCCGCGATACCGGCATCACTTGACGTGCCTGCACCGAAGATGGAACCCATGATAATCATGTAATTTCCAGTAAGTTCCTCTGCCATATCATAACCCGTACCATCGACATAAATATCGGAACGGCCCGAAATGTTATTCTCGCCGAAATCAGAGCCGGCACTGAATTCACCCCAGTCGGAACCTGCATAAAGCGAACTTTCCAACCTGACAGGAGCAACGGCATGGGCGCTGCCTTTATTCACGTTATTGGCATTGTCAGGAGCATTAATAATGGCATCGACACCGACATTCAGCGTGACGCTGCCATAAATTCTGCCGTAGAAACCGCCGGCATAAACGTTCTTCACTACACGGCCACCGCTGATGTTGACGAAAGCAGTGGCAGCGGTTTCGGTGAATGGTGCGGTTTCTGCATCAACAAAATCATTGGCATCGTTTGCCTGTTGCGAACCGCCATACACATCGCCGATGACCGTGCCGCCCATCATGTTGATGGTCTTCAGACCCGCCACATATACGCTGCCCTGGGCACCCAAAGCGCCGCCAAACAGGTTGCCTTCGATGGTGCCGCCCAACATATTGACAACGGTGCGGCCTGCTACCGTGCCGTTTTCGCCACCGCCATACACGCTGCCCTTCACCAGTCCGTTCCGAAGCGTCACGACAGCAGCATTGGAAGCATTTACGCTTCCGCCATCATTGACCGTGCCTTCCTCTGCACCGCCAAACACGGACCCCATCACCGTACCTGAAACGATATTCACCGCAGTACTCGTTCCGACATTACTTTCAGAACCCTTACCTGCACCATAAACATAATTGACTTCCAAATTGCTGCCTTCGATGGTAACCGATGTCGTGGTTCCCACATCGCCGGCTTCGCCGCCACCATAAATGTTTCCAGCAATACCGGCCTGACCGCTAATGGAGACCGTGGTGTTTGCCGTCACATTCGTAGCCGAACCCAAACCAGCGCCATATACGCTGCCGCCAACCGTAGCATCGGTGATACTCACCGCAGCACTTCCCGTAACACTACCATTGGAACCGCCGCCATACACGCTGCCGCCAATTTTTGTTGCCGCATTGGTAATGGTAACGGAAGTGTTACCTGTTACGGTTGCTGTATTGCCAAGGCCTGCGCCAAACACATTTTCCTTGACTTCGCCGCCGCTGATAGTGACGACAGGACTACCCGTGTAAACAGCAGCATTGCCGCCGCCATACACGCAGTGATTGATGGTGCCGTCAGTCATTGTTACCGCAACAGTGCCCGAAGGCTTACCATTCACATTGTTGCAGCCGAACACATTTTCAGCCACACCTTTATTAATAGTGACGCTTACATTACCATTCACATTGGCTGCAGTTGTAGCGTTACCCAAACCGCCACCATAAATGTCGCCGTGAATAAGGCCGTTGTTCATTGTAATATAGGTATGGTTGCTTGTGCTATTAACCGAACCCAAAGCCGAGCCGCCATACACATCACCGTAAACGGTAGGATAGTTGCCGTTGCTATCGCCAAGGGTAATATCGACATTGCCGGCTACAGAAGTACTGGAGCCATAGCCGCCGCCGTGGATGTTGGCACTTTGGGCATTTGTACCGACCTGGCCGCCAACAGCCACAATCTTGACAGCACCCGAAAGCGCGCCCGCACTATTGCTGCCGCCATACAAACCGCCATTTTGAATGGCACCAGCCGTCATATAAATGTTGGCATTGCCGCCCTTGTTCTGCTGAGCACCGCCAAACACGCCGCCAGGAATGGCGTTCTGATAAACACCTGCAACAATGCCGCCCGTAACATAAATGTTAGCAGTTTGTGTAGTGAAGCCATAGCCGCCACCGCCATACACGCCTCTCTCAACGTAGGCATTATCAGCCATAACGACATTCGTGCCCAAACTGACTTGGCCGGAAGTACTTGAAGAACTATAGCCGCAACCAGCGCCAAACACATTGCCGCCGACAGCCTTATTAATTGCAGTCGTTGAACCTTGGCTATCCACCCTTGTATTACCACCGATGTAAATATAGGAAGCACCAGTGAGCAAACCACCTTCTGAATCAGTTCCATTGGCACCGCCTGCCACCCAGCCATTGATGGTTCCGCCTGTGAATATGAAAGTACGCATACCAGCGGAATTAGAATGCTGTGCAGCACCATAAATAGACCCTCTCACTCTTCCGCCTTTCATGCGGATAGTGACGGCTGGCAAAGTGGAAGTGTGATTCGTTCCCATGCCGCCGGCAATGTTGGTCCAAACACCACCTTGAATCTCCAAATAGCGAAAACCAGGGTCTTCCTCTTTACCACTAAAACCAAAGTAATAACTCTGTGCGGCTTGTGCCGAACCCACACTCTGTCCAGAAACAAACTTACCGCTCTTGGAATAGACTCTACAAACTTCAGTAGTAGAAGTAGCTCCAATACTAACACTATTGGAAATATACATTGCACCCGTAATGTCCAGATTGTCGTTGCCGGCATCGTTACCGCCTTCAACAATTGCGCGGTCGTAATCGTTGCCGAAATAGACGTGCTGCTTGACAATAGACGAAGGTTTCGCATTATAATTATAAAATCCCGAAAACTTACCGCTTTCCACCTTCAGCACCTGATTCATCACTACAGAACCTGTATTTGTTCCATACAAAGTGCGGGCTGTGCCGTCCATAACCATACCACGGCCAATGGTGAAGTTTCGTCCTTGAGGATTAATACCATTATTTCCCGGTTTCCAATGAGCATACTCGATTTTAGTCGTTTGGCCTGTGGTGTGCAAGTCAACAGGTGTAATATAGCCTGAGAACGTAGAGGAACGATAATCATTTGTGCCATCAGGCTCAACCATCATGATGGTGCAAGGATAACTTGGAGCAATATTGCTGGTATAATCTTGAGATAATACTATGATGTTCGTCTCGTAAGTTCCACTGCTGCTGAGACCTGAGGTCGTGTTTCTTACAATCGTTGCATTCACCCAAGTAGCCTTCAATTCAATCTCAGCCGAAGTGCAGTTCACATTGGGGTAAGGCAGATTCTCGAGAACGATTTCCTCATCAAGGGCAAGCACCTGTCCGTTGACCTTGCCTTTGATTTTGTCACCGCCACGTACAATTTCCCAGCCGCCGAAGCCCTTGCCCGTAGGACGCTTGCTGAATGGGTTGGAAATGACCTGATATTTGTATTCGCCAGCCGTTGCGCTTTCTTCCAAAGTCTCGTAATAAATGAAAACATTCTGGTTTTCGCTTCTTGAGACTTCACCGCCATTGGCCGTATAGGTAATCTTCACGTTACGCGGATTTGGACTATAAAGTTTGCCTGCATAATTGTTGTTGTAGTTACCATCATCGACAGCGGATGACACGCCAGAATAGTAAGTCCAAGTGTGGTCTTCATAGTCGTTAAGGACAACCGTCTGGCCAAAAACGCCGCTATTATGGTTGAAACTGTTCGAAGCGACA
>JAZQPN010000306.1:0-3933 GCA_045628585.1 Bacteroidales bacterium
TGCGGCCATCAATCCGGGAAACAGTGGTGGCGCTTTGGTGAATACCAATGGGGAGTTGATAGGCATTAATGCAGCAATTGCTTCGCATACAGGTTCGTATGAAGGCTATTCGTTTGCCATTCCTTCCAATATCGTGCGCAAAGTCGTTGATGATTTATTGATGTACGGCGAAACGCAACGCGCCTATTTGGGCATCCAAATGGCTGAAATCACGGCAGAATTGGCCGACAAATTCGGTCTCGATGGGATGCAGGGCGTGTATGTCGCCGAAGTCACCAATGGCGGTGCAGCGGCTCAGGCTGGCATCAAGAAGGGCGATGTCATCACGGCCATCAATGGCAACAAGGTGAATACGGGTGCCCAGCTGCTCGAAAACATCCGCCAATATCGCCCAGGCGACAAGGTGAATGTTGATGTCCGTCGCAATGGCAACCAGCACAATTATGAAATCACATTGCTCAACGAAATGGGTTCGTTGGACCTTGTGAAGAAAGGCGAGAGTTTCTATGCCTCCGACCTTGGCCTGATGCTGCAACCTGTCAATCAGGAGGATAAGGCTAAACTCAACATCAAGAACGGATTGAAGATTGTGGAAATCCGCCAGGGACGTTTCTATGGTTCAGGCATCAACGAGGGCTTCGTCATTACGGCAGTCAACGGACAAAATGTCAATTCGAAGGCTGATTTGGATAAGGCTTTTGCCAACAACCGCTCGTCGCGCGTCCACATGGAAGGCGTCTATCCGAATGGAATGAAGGTCAATTTCGAATATTACGAGTAGAGACGTAGCGTGCTACGTCTACACATAAAAAGATAATCTGTGAAAGATTTAGGTGTGGCGTAATATATTGAAAATATGATTATTGTGATGTAGAGACGCTTTGACGCGTCTCTACATCCAATGATTTGATGAAATTCGTATTTTATTTAATGAGACGTAGCACGCTACGTCTCTACGTTCAGATATGAATTGAAGAATTTGGAACGGTTTTTGTTGTAAAACTATATTTGTCACGTCAGACCAAAACGTGGCAGAACCCGTAAACCGAAAACTAAAATGATTGAAAATCAATTGATAGGAATTGAATAGTTAAACAATAATAAGATTAGAAAGAAATGAGACAGTTAAAGATTTCTAAGTCCATTACAAGCCGCAATCAGGGTACCTTGGACAAGTACCTGTCCGACATTGCGAAGGAGCCGCTGATCACTGCCGAAGAGGAAGTGGCTTTGGCTCAGCGTATCCGTGAAGGCGACCAGGTCGCATTGGAACGTTTGGTGAATGCCAACCTGCGTTTCGTGGTTTCTGTGGCAAAACAATATCAGAATCAGGGAATCAGTTTGCAAGACCTTATCAATGAGGGTAATATCGGTTTGGTGAAGGCCGCCCAGCGTTTCGATGAAACACGTGGTTTCAAGTTTATTTCATACGCCGTTTGGTGGATTCGCCAGAGCATTTTGCAGGCCGTCGCCGAGCAGTCGCGCATCGTGCGTCTGCCGTTGAATCAGGTGGGTGCCATCAACCGTGTGAAGAAGGCTACCAATGTGCTTGAACATCGTTTGCAGCGTAAGCCGACCTACGAGGAAATTGCGGAAGAGATTGACATGACGCCCGAAAAGGTGATGGCCATCCTTTCGAATAATACGCAGACCGTTTCGACAGATGCGCCGATTGAGGAAGATGGTGAGACCAATTTCCTTGACCTTTTCATCGACCAGAACGAGACCCCGACGGATGCTGCCGTTGAGCAGGAATTGAACGAGAAGACCGTGCGCAAGTCGCTGGATGTGCTTTCGGATAAGGAACAGCAGGTCTTGAGGATGTATTTCGGCATCGGAATGCCACGCGAATACACTTTGGAGGAAATCGCTTTCAAGATGGACATTTCGCGTGAGCGCACCCGCCAGATTCGCGACCGCGCCTTGAAACGCCTGAGGACGGAGCCAAACTCTCCGCTTTTCAAAATGTTTATGAATCAGTGAATTGAATGAATGTGTTTTTTTGAATGAAACCGACTGCCAGCTTTGGGTGGTCGGTTTTATCGTTTTATGATTTCGCACAAGCCGTCCTTGTTGCCAACCACAAAATCGACGGGCGCATTGTTGCCTTGCACGAGGTTGACGATGTAAAGCGGTTCGTTGAGGATGAAAAACGAGCAACTGAAAGTGTTTCCGACCTTGAGTTTTGAGTTTTCCGCTTTCTCGACGATGAAACGCCCTTCGCCCAAATAACGGAAAACGCAATGACGGTTGGGTTTCCACGATATTTCAACTTGTTCGTTTTCATGGAGTTCTGCAACATCAATATGTGGCGAGCAGACCCAATCAGACTGCACTTCGCTGTTTTCGGAAAGATGCTTCAAAAACGCGTCCCAATCTTTGAATCCGATGAAATTGGAGAGGATGCGCAAGGTGCTTTCACGCGTCGTGTCGGCACCGTCGATGTAGCCCCAAAGCCGTTTCAGGGTGGTTGAGCTCATGGTTTCGTGGGTGCGTTCCCAAATAATGCCGCTGAGGAAAATGAAATCGGCAGGCGTTTTCATTTTTCGCCCGATGGATTCTTCAATGATGTGGCGCAATTCTGCAATTTCTGGACTTGTCTTGTTCATCTTCGTTTAATTTGCTGCAAAGATGCGGCAATTTTTTTAGAAAACTCGTGGTTCTTGTTGGTTCTTTTGGAAGAACATGGGCTTTTCGGATTTGCACGGATGATTTTTTTACTTTTGCAGGAAAATATTTGCAATGGAAGACAGCACATCAACATCAGGCATCGTTCAGAATGAATTCATTTCGCACGAGGAATCGCTATCGTCGTACACCGAAATCACTTGTCGCGGTTTCAATAGCATTTATAAGGTGAAACAACACGGCAAATGGTTCATAAAGAAAGGCTTAAAGTCGGAATATGTCAATCAGAAAATCTATGTCGAACTGCTGAAAAAGGAGTACGACCTGACGGCACAACTCGAACATCCGAACATCGTCAGGGTTTACGACAAGGAAAACGACCCGAAAATCGGCCCGTGCATCGTGATGGAATATGTTGATGGTTTGTCATTGGATGTTTTTCTGGCCACAAATCCCGATGTGCAGGTTAGGAAACGCATTGTGAATCAGTTTCTTGACGCAATGTGCTATTATCACGCCAAACAAATTGTCCACCGTGATCTGAAACCAAGCAATGTGTTGGTGACGCGCAATGGCAATAATTTGAAAATCATAGATTTCGGTCTTTCCGATGCCGACAGCTTCGCCATCCTGAAGCAGCCGGCAGGCACGCCGAAATATGCTGCTCCCGAACAGATGCAGCCGGAGGTGAAAATTGATGGCCGGGCCGACATTTACGCTTTCGGCAAGCTGCTGCAAATGATTTTCCCAAACCGTTACAAAAGCATTGCTGCGAAGTGTTTGCAGAAAGGCCGCGAAAAGCGTTGGAAAAACGCCGAGGCTTTGCGAAAGGCTTTCACCCGTCGTCAGGAAAGCGTGCGCACATTGCCGCTGTTGCTTTGCGCTTGCCTTGCTGTCGGCTCGTTGGCTTGGGCTTTGTTGCGCCCGAATGATACCGTGGTGGTTGAAAGACAGGCGGAAGGCTTTACTGCCGAGCAGCAATCCTATTTGGATGAACGACAGCATGTTCTGGATAGTGTTGTCCAGTTGTATGCCGCTGAAGTCGAGCGGAACAATGCCTATAGGGATTCGATAACGGAACTTTTGGCAAATCCGCAGACCATTGTCGTTGAGAAGCAGGTGCAGGGCTTCACTTCGGAACAGCAAGCCTATATTGCCAAGGCGGAAAAGGCTTTAGATAGTCTTTACAAACCCTATTTCGCAATGGCTGAAAAAGGGAAGGAGTATAGGGAAATTGTTTCAGCAAAGGCGAGTGAAGCAAATATGCTGGCATCGAAACTACGCGACAAAATGGCAGCGCATTAT
>JAZQPN010000307.1:0-6997 GCA_045628585.1 Bacteroidales bacterium
CCTTTTTATGACCAAAACATACAAAACCCGCAAAACCTTTCTCTATCCACCTTTGAATCTCGCAACCGCTCGATTCAAGCCAGCCTTTCGGCTTTTTCCAAGCAACATCTTTCATTTGGGGTCTAAAAGTATATTATTGCCTAAACATTAATAAAAAAGAGACGCGATAAATCGCGTCTCTACTGTATTAACATTAAAAAAATCAATTAAGCGTCGATGTTTGCGTAAGTTGCATTCTGTTCGATGAACTCACGGCGCGGGGCCACTTCATCGCCCATCAGCATAGAGAAGATGTGGTCGGCTTCCATGGCGTTTTCAATGGTCACCTGACGCAAAGTGCGGTGAGCCGGGTCCATGGTGGTTTCCCAAAGCTGTTCTGGGTTCATTTCACCAAGACCTTTGTAACGCTGCACTTCGTAACCGCCAACGGTGCCGTTTTTCGTGTATTCGGCCATGCCTGCAATGCGTTCCTCGTCGGTCCAGCAATAACGCATCGGCTTGGTACCGCGCTTGATGAGGTACAACGGAGGCGTTGCGCAATACACATAACCGTTTTCAATCAGTTCACGCATGTAGCGGAAGAAGAAGGTCAGAATCAAGGTGGTGATGTGACTGCCATCGACATCAGCATCGGTCATGATGATGACCTTGTGATAACGCAGTTTTTCGAGGTTCAGTGCCTTGCTATCTTCTTCAGTGCCAATGGTTACGCCCAAAGCGGTATAGATATTCTTGATTTCCTCGCTGTCGAAAACGCGGTGTTGCATGGCCTTTTCGACATTCAGAATCTTACCGCGCAAAGGCAGAATGGCTTGGAAAGTACGGTCGCGGCCTTGCTTTGCCGAACCGCCAGCGGAATCACCCTCAACAAGGTAAAGCTCCGTCTTGGCAGGGTCGCGTTCCGAGCAGTCGGACAATTTGCCCGGCAAACTGAAACCGGAAAGGGCGCCCTTACGCTGCACCATTTCGCGGGCCTTGCGGGCAGCCTGACGCGCCTGTGCCGAAAGGACGACCTTGTCGAAAATGACCTTGGCTTCCTTCGGATGTTCTTCCAAATAATTGGCAAGGTGTTCGCCAACGATGGAATTGACGATACCCATCACTTCATCATTGCCCAATTTGGTCTTGGTCTGGCCCTCGAACTGAGGTTCGGGCACCTTGACGGAAATGACCGCCGTCAAGCCTTCGCGGAAATCATCAGGCGAAATCTTCACCTTCGACTTTTCCAAAAGGCCTGATTTTTCAGCGTAGGCATTGAATGAACGTGTCAAACCTGAGCGGAAGCCCTGCAAGTGGGTGCCGCCTTCTATCGTATTGATATTGTTGACGTAAGAATGAAGGTTTTCGGAATATTCCTCGTTGTATTCCAAAGCGATTTCAACCGGCACGTTGTTCTTTTCGCCGACAATCGAAATCGGTTCAGGGATCAGTTTCACGCGGTTAGCGTCGAGATAGCCTATGAAATCGGTAAGGCCGTTTTGCGAATAGAAGACCTCGCTCTTGAAGCTGCCGTCTTCCAACTTCTGGCGCTCATCGGTAAGCTGAATGGTAATGCCGTGATTCAGATAAGCCAATTCGCGCATACGGTTGGCCAAGGTAGCATAGTCGTATTCCGTAGTTTGGAAAATGGAGCCATCGGGCTGGAAAGTGATGCGCGTACCGTGTTTATCGGTTTCGCCAACCACCTTCACAGGATACAGCGGCTTGCCACATTCGTATTCCTGACGGAAAATCTTGCCTTCGCGATAGACCTCAGCGGTGAGATGTGTCGACAAGGCATTCACGCAACTGACACCGACGCCATGCAGACCGCCGGAGACCTTATAGGAACCCTTATCGAACTTACCGCCAGCGTGCAGCACCGTCAGCACGACTTCCAAAGCCGAGCGTTTTTCCTTCTCGTGCATGCCCGTAGGAATACCACGGCCATTATCCAAAACGCTGATGCCGTTGCCTTCCAAGATGCGCACATCGATGGTGTCGCAATAGCCGGCCATAGCCTCGTCAATGGAGTTGTCGACGACTTCGTAAACCAAATGGTGCAGACCACGGAAATGGACGTCACCAATATACATGGCAGGGCGTTTTCTTACGGCTTCCAGACCTTCGAGGACCTGAATTTTATTCGCACCGTATTCTTCGCTTGCCAATTCCCTTTTTTCTTCTTCTGTCATTTTGTCTATTCTATTCTATAATTAACTAATCAAATCTAAACTGTCAAATGAATGGAGCGCGAGGTTTCGAGGCTGCGAGGTTTCGGGGATTCGAACCCTTAGAAAGTTGAGTGTTCCCATATTTCCGTGTTCTCGCTTTCTTGCATCCTATATGGAGGCTGCATTTTTGCCCATTCACTTGCTCTTTTCAAACAAATGGCAAAGATAGACAATTTTTCCGAATCATCGGAAGAAAAATGAAAAAATTCCTTTTCCGTCAAAAACGCGCCAATCGGCTTAAAAAGTGGCAAATTTTGGATTTGGCGAAAATTTCGCTTTTACGGGAAATGAAAAGTAAAATCGTAAATGAGACGGTTTTCAAGGTCAAAGGCCGACTTTTTTGGAATTGATTCGTTTGATAAAGATAAAGAACGGCAATAATATACAATTTGACCTTTTTAAAACTAAAACATGCAAAACCCGCAAATATTGCGAAGCTGAATGCAGAGCCATGCGCGCATGAGCTATGCTGAGGCAAGCAATATTACCTCACTGCGCATCGGTGAAATGCTTTGCATTCGACGTAGTCAATCGGTGATTTCAGTAAAACTAAAACCCTTCACTACCCGCCTTTGAATCTCGCAACCGCTCGATTCAAACCAGCCTTTCAGCTTTTTTCAACTAACATCTTTCGTTCTGGGTCTAAAAGTATATTATTGCCAAAATTAATGAGCACTACATATATAAATAGGTAATCAAAGCCTTGATGTTGAAGCTTTTTCCATAGGCAGGATTTTTCACATGGTTTTTGGCGCAGAAATGCTCAGTCTGTGCCGTGAATGTGGCTTGATGTGATTTAATGTATACTTTTCGAGGGAGGCTTGTTTAGTTGAAAAAAAATGTATCTTTGCGCCGCGATTCAGAAGGACTGTCGCGGGTCGGGAAAGCCGGCGCGAGGAAAGTCGGGACAGCATAGAGCACCGTACTTCTTAACAGGAAGGTATCTGCGAGGATAACTGCAAGTGCCACAGAAACATACCGCCCTGAGCTTGTCGAAGGGTAAGGGTGAAAACGCGAGGTAAGAGCTCACGCATCGGGTGGTGACATTCCGGTGAGGTAAACCATACGGGCTGCAAAACCATGTATAGAGACGATGGCTTCTCAGGAAGCTGGGAGGGTCGCTCGCCCGAGTCTTAGGGTAGGTCGCTTGAGCCAACGGGTGACTGTTGGCCTAGAGAAATGACAGTCGCCCCGAAAGGGGAACAGAATCCCGCTTACAACGCTGAACCGCATCTTTTAAACTGGCGTCGATTTAACTTGTTAGGTCGCGCCTTTTTTTTGTTTTTGGCCTCTGGCAATTAGCTTTTAGCCACTAGCCAGGTTTCGCCCCCGGTACAAGTACGGCGACAGCCCCAACTCACGGCGAAGCCAAGCCAGAAGCCAGTAGCCAAAGGCCAATAGCTCCCTTGGCACAATATTTGGAACTTTTTTTACGTTAGTTTCAACGATTTTTGTATTTTCGACAAATTTTTCAAAGCATGAATCTCAAACATTTCTGTTGCGCCGCCACATTGGTTGCTATTATGCTATCAGGTTCTGTATCAGCGCAAAAGCATATCGAAAACTATCAGCCGGAATCCTTGTATAACGAGGGTATCGTGTTGTTCCAGCATCAGGAATATGGTGCAGCTCAGGCGGCTTTCAGCCGTTATCTCGATGAAATCGGCGACAAAAAAGCCCAGCACGCGGTAGATGCGCAGTATTACGAGGCCGTCAGTGCGCTTTATCTGGGCAATGGCGACGGCGTTTCAAAGGTCTTGCAATTCGTCAACGAGAATCCGAGCAGCCTTTGGTCAGGACACGCTAATTTCCTCTATGCCAATTCTTTGTTTAAGGCAAGGAAATTCAAGGATGCCATGTCGATTTACGAAAAGACCGATATTGCTTCGCTGACCCGCGAGGAAGCCCAGCAGCTGCAGTTCAATATGGCCTACTGCCAGTTCCAGATGGACGACTTGGACAAGGCGCAGCCGCTTTTCCACGGCGTGATGCTGAACGGAGGCCCTTATCAGGATGCAGCGAGATATTATTATGCGCATATCCAATATGTTAAGGGAAAAGATGATGAGGCTTTGACCAACTTTGAACGTTTGGCCAATAATCCGGAATACGCCAAAATCGTGCCTTCCTACATCATGCAAATCAACAACCGCAAGGGCGATTACCGCAAGGTTCTGGAAGATGGTCCCGAGGCTGTGCGTCAGGCCGAAAACAAGCGCAAGTCGGAGATGGCGCTCATCGTCGCCGATGCTTATTTCCAGCAGCAGGATTACGGCAGGGCTTTGGAATTTTACGATATCTATGCGCGCCATTTGTCGGGCAAAGGCGTCTCGCGTGAGGCCAACTACCAAATCGGCGTGAGCAAAATGATGACGGGCGACTATAAAGGCGCCATCAGCAGTCTGCAGCGCGTGGCGGGCAGCGAAGACCCGATTGCGCAATATGCTTCGTATTACTTGGCTAACAGTTATGCCAAAACTGACGAACTGAAATATGCCCGCAACGCATATTATACGGCCTATTCCGCTGGTTTCGACCAATCTATCAGCGAAGAAGCCCTTTTCGATTATGCGAGGTTGAGCCTAATTCCAGGCACCGACCCTTTCAACGAGGCCGTGACTTTGCTCGATGCTTATGTGGCTGATAATCCGCAATCGGCGCGAAAGGCGGAAGCGGAAGAAATGGCCATTTACCTTTTGCTCAACGCGAAGAAAAACGACGAGGCTTTGGAACGCTTGGAATCGTTGCGCAACATCAGTCCTGAATTGCAGACCGTTTACAATGAAATGCTTTATTCGACTGGCATTGATTGCTATCAAAATGCTCAATACGACAAGGCGATGACCTATTTCTCGAAGGCGCTGAACAGCCGCCGCACCGATGCCAACAAGCCGCAGGCTTGCTTCTGGCTGGGCGAGTCGGCTTACGCTTTGGGCGATTTCAAGAATGCAGGAAAATATCTGAAGCAGTTCAAGGAAATGGAAGGTGCGCAGGGATTGCCGGAATATGCGCAAGCCGATTATGATTTGGGCTACATCTATTACCAAAAGCCTGATTATGACGCTGCCATCACTTGTTTCAGAAATTTCATCCATTCGTGCGACGACCGTCAGAAAGACCTGAAGAGCGACGCCTACATCCGCTTGGGCGACTGCTTCTTTATGGACAGAAACTACACGCAAGCCATCAATTATTACGATTTGGCAACGCGCATTGGCAAATACAATGCCGATTATGCGCTCTATCAGCAAGGCCTTTGCTACGGTGCGCAAGGCAATGTGAATCAGAAGGTTAATTTGCTCAACGAAATGATGCAAACCTATCCGAGCACCAATTATTACGACCAGGCATTGTTTGAAATCGGCAATACCTATCTCGTTCACGGCGACAAGCGTCCGGCTTTGGCAAGCTTCAACAAATTGATTAAGGAAAGACCGCGTTCAAGTTATACGCGCCAAGCCATGATGAAGGTCGGAATGGTGTATTACAATAATAATCAATATAGTGAAGCCATAACCAATCTGAAAACCTTGGTCGAAAATTACCCGAATACCGACGAGTCGCGCGAAGCAATGTCTATCATCAGGAACATCATGATGGAACAGAACAAGCTGGATGAATATTTCTCGTATGCCAATTCGGTAGGCGGCACGATTCGCGTCACCGAGCAGGATTCGCTGGCTTTTGCTACGGCTGAGAATTTCTATTTAGACGGCAAATGTGAGCAGGCGACCACCGCCTTGCAGTATTATTTCGACAATTTCCGCAATGGTGCCTATCTGCTGAAAGCGCATCAGTATGCTTTGGAATGTGCCGAAAAGGTTGGTACTGAGGCTGATGTGGTTTCGCATATCGATTACATTCTCGCCCAACCCAATAACGACTATACCGATGCGGCCTTGCTGAAAAAGGCGCGTATCGAGTACGAGCATCAGCGTTACGAACAGGCGGGCGAATATTACGAGCGTCTGTCGCGCGTCACGGAAGAGCCGTTGCGCCGTCTGGAGGCTTTGGAAGGCAGCATGAAGAGCAATTTCTTTATGGGCCATTACGACAAGGCCATCGAAATGGGCGAGGATTTGAGCCGTTCCAAGGATTTGACGCAAGAGCAGGTGAATCAGGTGAATCACATTGTGGGCAAGTCGTATTTCGAAAAAGGCAATTATGCTTCAGCCATCGAAAAATTAGACAAGAGCGCCAAGGCCGACAAATCGGTTTATGGTGCCGAAAGTGCCTATTATTCAGCGGTTTCATCCTTGAAATTAAAGAAATATGACGAGACCGAAAACAAGGTTTTCAACATCTCCGATAATTTCTCGTCGTACAATTATTGGGTGGCCAAGTCGTTCATTGCGCTGGCCGATGTGTATGTGGCCAAGGAGAATTATTTCCAGGCCAAGGAAACCTTGCGCAGCGTGATTGATAATTATAAAGGTGAGGACCTGAAGTCGGAGGCTCGCGCCAAACTCGCCGAAGTTGAAAAAATCTTAAAATTAGCTGAAAATGAATAAGCATATCATATTTTTGATGGCGGCCATTTTGCTGTCAGCCAGTGTTTTTGCACAACACAACGAAGAAGTTACCGTTGAAGGCACTTATCGTCCGAAGGTGAACAAGGTGGATAAAATCCGTCTCACGCCCGAAAAGCCGCAGCCGACTTTCGAGATGCCGAGTTCGGACGTGCAGCCGAAAATCACCGACCGCAAGTTCGACATCGAGTTGGAAAGACTGAAGGCAACGCCTTATTCCGACAAAAACGAATCGTTGGTGAAACCGACCGAAAA
>JAZQPN010000308.1:0-9197 GCA_045628585.1 Bacteroidales bacterium
GGTCTATATCGCTGCACCGCGCGAACGTCGCACGGGCGAAGCCACCAACCTGAAGGAAATCAGTGGCGCACAGGTGCTGGGCATCAAGACCCTCAATGTGCAGAAAACCAATGTGGTGGAGAAAGGCTTGGGACAAGTGTCGATGGAAACGCTTTTTAAACGTGCCATCAAACGCTATTTCAAGGGCATACGCTTCGACCTTATCCTTTATTCCACACCGCCCATCACATTCCCCAAGGTCATCCAGTATCTCAAGCAACAGAATCCTAAGGCAAAGACCTATTTGCTCCTGAAAGACATCTTCCCTCAAAATGCCGTTGACTTGGGCATGATGAGCAAGAGTGGTGTAAAAGGAGTGCTTTATAAGTTCTTTCGAAATAAGGAAAAGAAACTATATGCCTTGTCGGATTATATCGGTTGCATGAGCCCTGCCAATGTGAAATATGTCTTGGCGCATAACCCTGAGGTGAATCCTGAAAAAGTGGAGGTGGCTCCGAATTCTTACGAAGCCACGGATTATGTGGCGCCAAGTCCAGAGCTGGTGGCCGAGATCAGAAGCAAATACCATTTGCCGGTCGACAAACCGATATTCATCTACGGCGGCAACTTGGGCAAGCCGCAAGGCATACCTTTCCTGATGGATTGTCTTGAGGCCAACAAGGACAGGGAAGACTGCCATTTCGTGGTGGTCGGCAGCGGCACGGAATACGGTAAGATTGAGGCATGGCACAAGAAAGTGCAGCCGAAGAGCGTCTCGCTGTTCAGCTTCATTCCCAAAGAAGACTACGACAAGTTGGTCGATTCCTGTGATATAGGATTGATCTTCTTGGATTACTGTTTCACCATCCCGAACTACCCTTCACGGCTTTTGCCCTACCTGATGCAACATAAACCTATCATTGCTGCCACCGACCCGAACTGCGACACAGGTTCGCTTGCCGAAGCCAACGGTTATGGTTTCTGGTGTCCGAGCAACAGCGTGGAAGCTTTCACTGCCTGTGTGGATAAGATGCTGTCTGCCGCCATCCGCCAGATGGGTGACAATGGCTATCAGTTTTTTATGGATAACTATACTGTGGAGCATACTTATGATAAGATTGTGGGACACATGGTCAATCTATAAACAGTTTTCCTCGTCATATTGTGTGGCTTGCTGCTGAAGAAAGGAATTGACCTGAATTGACGATGAAATCGAAGATTCGACGTAGTCAATTGTCTTAAAAAGAAAAGAAAGACGATTGTGTTTTATTGGAAGACAATTAAGGTCAATTGAACGTCAATTATAAGTGTCCGTGAGGAAAAAAGGAAATTGACCAGAAATCCTTCGGATTCGACGTAGTCAATTGACGACGAAATCGAAGATTCGACGTAGTCAATTGTCTTAAGAAAGGAAAGAAAGACAATTGCATTTTATTGGAAGACAATTTAGGTCAATTGAACGTCAATTATATGTGTCCGTGAGGAAAAAGAAATTGACCTAAATTGACGACTAATTGTCTTAAAAAAGAAAAGGAAGACAATTGCATTTTATTGGAAGACAATTAAGGTCAATTAAACGTCAATTATAAGTGTCCGTGAGGAAGAAAGAAATTTATGCCAAAGATTTTAGAGATAAGAAATAGTACCGCAGAATTCTTGACTTTTCTTGCAGAAAACAGAGAGGAGGGAGTCCAAGTGGTGTATATGGATGAAACCATCTGGGCGACTCAAACTGCTATGGGAGAACTGTTTGACGTCGAACCAAAGACAATCGGTTTCCATTTGCAAAACATCTTCAATGAAGGTGAACTGCAGCAGAATCGAACTACCCAGAAAATTGGGGTGGTTCAGCTCGAAGGCACTCGCAACGTGAGCCGTGAGCCAATGTTCTATAATCTCGATGCCATCATCAGTGTGGGTTACAGAGTTTCAAGCATCAGGGCGACACAGTTCCGTCAGTGGTGTACCTATATCCTTCGGCAGTATGCTGTCCGTGGGTATGTGGTTGACAAGAAGCGTATGGAGAACGGTTCTTTTATTGGTGAGGATTATTTTGAGCACCTGTTGGCTGAAATTCGGGAAATCCGACTGAGTGAGCGAAGGTTTTATCAGAAACTGACTGACATTTACGCTACTGCCATAGACTATAATCTTGATGCTCCGACTACCAGATTGTTTTTCCAAAAGGTACAGAACAAGATGCATTTTGCTGTTCATGGCCATACCGCCGCTGAGATGATTGTTGAGCGTGCGAATGCCGAAAAAGAACACATGGGATTGACCACTTGGGAGAATGCTCCTTCTGGCAAGATTGTGAAAACTGATGTTTCAATTGCGAAGAATTACCTGAATGCTAGTGAACTGGAAAGTCTCGGTCAGTTGGTGAATGCCGTGCTCGATTTGGCTGAACGTATGGCGAATCGCCACATCCCTATGACGATGGAGGATTGGGCGCGAAGAATAGACGCTATATTGGAAGCCGGTGGAGACAGAATACTGACTGATGCAGGGCGGATTTCGGCTGAGTTTGCGAAAGAATATGCGGAAAGTGAGTTCGAGAAATACAGGGTCATTCAGGATAGGCTTTTCTCGTCAGATTTTGACAAGTTCAGTCTTGAAGTCGGTTTGCCCGAACTTCCGTTTGAGACAGAAGAAAAGAAATTGACTTAAATTGACGACTAATTGTCTTAAGAAAGAAAAGAAAGACAAATGTGTTTTTATTGGAAGACAATTAAGGTCAATTAAGCGTCAATTATGTGTGTCCTTGAAGAAAAAGAAATTGACCTAAATTGACGACTAATTGTCTTAAGAAAGAAAAGGAAGACAATTGTGTTTTTATTGGAAGGCAATTAAGGTCAATTGAACGTCAATTATGTGTGTCCTTGAAGAAAAAGAAATTGACCTAAATTGACGACTAATTGTCTTAAGAAAGGAAAGAAAGACAATTGATTTTTATTGGAAGACAATTAAGGTCAATTAAGCGTCAATTATAGAAAGTTATCATGATCAATGTTGATGAACTAAAAGATCATATCTATGATGTCGTTGGAGCAATATATGAGGTCCATAGCTATTTGGGACCAGGCTTGAACGAAATCGTTTACCAAGAAGGACTGGGAAAAGAACTAAGTCTGCAGAATATCGAATTTGTAAGGGAAGCGACTTTCCACCCATTCTATAAAGGCGAAATAATGAAAGCTGAATATAGACTTGACTTTTTATGCAAAGAAGATATTGTGGTAGAACTTAAATCGGTGACAGAATTGATAGATGCACATAGAGCACAACTTTTCAATTATCTACGCTTGACTGAAGCGTCGTGCGGAATACTGGTCAATTTCGCTCCTAAATCATGTGTTATCGAGCGGTATTTCTATGACTGCAAAAGTCAATTGATGTATTCTTCTGATGGGAAAGTCCTTCGAAGAATGAATAAATACAAATAAAGAAGCGGCAAAGCCGCATAATTGACCTGAATTGACGACTAATTGTCTTAAGAAAGGAAAGAAAGACAATTGATTTTTATTGGAAGACAATTAAGGTCAATTAAGCGTCAATTATATGTGTCTTTGATGAAAAAGAAATTGACCTGAATTGACGATAAATTGTCTTGAGACAAGAAAAGAAGACGATTGCATTTTTATTGGAAGACAATTTAGGTCAATTAAACGTCAATTATTATGCGGATGCGCGGCAAGAGAGAAAGAAATTGACCTGAATTGACGGTGAATTGTCTTGGACAAGAAAAAGAAACAAAAAATAGTTTTTTATATAATAACCACCATCATGTATAAACACATCTTCAAACGTCTTTTAGACATTATCATCTCAGGTATAGCCTTGCTCTGCATCGGCTGGTTCCTGATACTCGTCGCTATCTTCTTGCATTTTGCCAATAAAGGTGCTGGTGCTTTCTTCTTCCAGGAACGTCCGGGTAAGGATGAAAAGATATTTAAGGTCATTAAGTTTAAAAGTATGACGGACGAGAGGGATGCGGATGGCAATCTGCTTCCCGACAAAGACCGCATTACGGCTGTGGGTAAATTCGTCCGCAAAACTTCAATTGACGAGCTGCCTCAACTAATCAATGTTTTCAAGGGCGATATGTCGTTGATTGGGCCAAGACCTTTGTTGCCAGAATACTTGCCCTATTATACCGAAAGAGAGAAATTGCGCCACACGGTGCGCCCTGGTATCAGTGGTTGGGCACAGGCTGATGGTAGAACAAATCTTTCGTGGGAAGAAACATTTGAACACGATATTTATTATGTGGAACATTTGTCTTTCTGCATGGATTTAAAGGTTGTGATTAAAACCATAAAAAATGTCATTGGAGAAAAAGACGTTAATGTTGTCCCTAAAAACGGCACTGGTAGACTTGATGTTTATCGTGCTAATATGAAGAAATAAGTCATTTTGTTATGAAAGAAAAAGTATTGATTTTAGGCAGTGATTTTGGCACTATATCGGTTGTAAAAGAAGCTCACGAAGCAGGAATGTATGTGATTGTTGCGGATTTGATGGAGACTTCGCCTTCGAAACAAGAAGCCGACGAAGCTTGGTTGATTAGCACAACAGACATCGATTTCTTAGAAAAACGATGTAGAGAAGAAAATGTAACATCAATCATGTTTGGAGCGAGCGACTTTAATATATCAAATTGCCGTGAATTATGCAAGCGTTTGAATCTTCCCATCTATTGCGATAATGATGAAACCTGGAATGTGGCTCGAGATAAGCGTGCTTTTAAGACTATTTGTAAAAAGGTAGGTGCTCCAGTAGCAACGGATTATGATTTTACTGATGGTCAGTTGATGGAAGTAGCTGGTAAAATCAGTTATCCTGTCGTGGTGAAGCCATCGGATAAAAGCGGCAATCGTGGCATGAACTATTGCCAAAATCAAGATGAATTGATTGCCGCCTATCAATATGCGAGAAGCATATCTGAAAAGAGTATCATCGTTGAGCGTCAACTGAAGGGCGATGAGTATAATGTCCATTATGTTCTTGCTGGCGGCGAAGCAAGACTGCTATATTTCAGTTCCACGCATCATGAACCAGGTTATGCCAGCAACTTGTATTCTTTTAAGTGCACGACATCGAATCATCTTAGGCAATATGTTGATGAGGTCAATGAAAGCGTTAAAAGGGTTTTTCGTGAAGCAGGATGCAAAGAAGGCATCGTTTGGGTTGACATTATGCGCGATGAGGATGGCAAATTTTATTTGTTGGAAATGGGATACCGTTTTGGAGGTGTGATGACATATAGGCCGTATGAGTTGGTATCGGGATTTAATACTATTAAGTGGATGCTGGATATTGCAAGAGGAAGAAAGCATACAAAAGCAGACCTCCCACTGGAGTTAAGTCAGGCATGCGAAGGTTGTGCAGCATCTTATCATTTGTTCACAAAACATGCTGGCGTTGCAAAATTTGTTGAAGGTGTTGAAAAACTTGATTCAATGGATGGCGTATTTGTAGATATGCCAAAACGGTCTGGAACTACAGTTAGAGAAAAAGCTACAATGGGACTAGTTGGCATTTATGGAAAAGATATTGAAGACTTGTGTAAAAAGGTTGCTTTTGTGAATGACGTTTTGAACATAAAAGATGAAGAAGGAAAAGAATTGGTAATTACATACGATGATTATGAAGCATTGAGAAAAGAATACAATTCTGGTTTAAAACAATTTGGAAAGAAAAAATAGCACATCAAATTTAATAGTGAAAGATTTAATTATACAACCCGAATTAGAAATTGGTGGACTCCCTTCCCCTTTTATTATAGAGAATATGCTATGAAATCAGTTTGTAAATAAAATATGAACAAAGTTGTTTCAACAATTTAGTTAAGTTATTAAAATATGAAATCAGAAAAAAAAGTACGTGTTGAATACTTGGACATGCTAAAGTGTTTAGGTATGTTTATTGTTGTAAGTGGCCATATCCACAATGAATATGGATGGTTTTCTCTTCCGTTACATAGTTATGTCATTCCATTGTATTTCATGTTGTCAGGAATGACATTTAATAGAAGTAAGTACCCTAATGTTTGGACTTTTATTCTCCATAGAAGTAAAACGTTGCTCCTTCCGTATTTAATGCTTTCAATTGTTACATGGGCTGTATGGGCTGTTTTTCAAGTTGTTACTCATGGCGATGGTAATATTTGGAGTTCGCTTCTCCAAACATTTATAGCTCAGGGATCGGGTGGCTTCCTTGTTCATAATGTGCCTTTGTGGTTCGTTCCTTGTTTATTCGTGATTGAATTGGTATATTATTTTATTAGTAAAATGCCAACATGGTTGAACGTGTTGACGTGCGTGTTGTGTGCAGTGCTAGGTTCCTGGATGATTACTGGGGCCTACTCTGATTTTTTTGTGCTTTTGCCATGGAGTATTGAGAGCGCTTTTGCAGCGGTTATCTTCTATTGTGTTGGTAATCTTCTAGCTAAATATGTTGGACTTAGGGAATTTCAGGAGATAGTGGTCTCGAAGAGGGGCTGGTCAATTGTGATAATCGTTCTTTTAACGTGCGTTTTGGTGAATACGGCTCATTGGAATGGACATGTGTCATTTGGCTCTGATATGATGGGTCGAAGTCCATTGATGTGTTATGTGAACGCTTTTATTGGAATCATTACTATCATGCTGTTTTCGGTTCTCATTTGCTCAAAAGAATATACGAAGAAAATGGCTAAGTCAATCATGGATTTTCATTTATGGTTTGGGAGAAATAGTTTCTACATTATGGCAACTCATGTTCCCGTAAAAAATGTGTTGATTTTCGGTATAGCGGCAAAATTAGGTGTAGGAATCCGTGCTGTTAGAAATGATCTATTTTGGTGTGCGGTTATATTTGTTATTACATGTGCCATTAGTTGTGGTCTTGCTATATTGATCAACAAAATGAAGAAAGCTGATGAAAAACGATGGCTCTTATTGCAACAACGGAATTCTATTAGAAAATAGGAGTATGTTTGTCGTTGTCGAGAACTCCTCAATAGGAGAAAATATTAAGCTCGTTCGTGACGACCTCTTTCCCTTCATAGGAGGTGGCAGCAAGGCACGAAAGGCTGTGGCATACGAGGCGTTTCTGCGTGAGGGTGGTTACAATGCCATCGTGACATGCGGAGGCATACAGAGCAACCACAACAGGGCTATGGCCTTGATGTGCGCAAGGAACGGATGGAAGTGCCATCTGTGTATTCAAGGCAGTGAGGAGCGTTTCTATGCCGAAAAAGGAAATGCCCTGTTGGATAGATTGGCAGGAGCGGAATGTGAGTTGATTCGTCCCGAAGATACTGCTGTTGCCATGGACAATGCCATGGAAAAACTTCGCAATGAAGGCTATAATCCTTATTATGTGCATGGAGGCGGCCATGATTTGCCTGGTGGCACATGTTTTGTCGATGCGGTTAAGTCGTTGAAGGAACAGTGCGATGAACAGGGCTATAAACCCGACTATGTTTTTTTGGCTTCGGGAACGGGTTCCACCCAAGCAGGTATCGCTGTGGGATTGGATTCAGTGGGCTGGTCGGACGTGAAACTGGTGGGCATATCAGTGGCACGACAACAGGAACGAGGCAGACAAGTAATCGTTGACTTCGCCAATATGCTGGCCAAACACTACGGCATGGAAGCCAATTACGAGCAGAAAATCATCTTTACAGCCGATTATCTGATGGGTGGCTACGAGCAGTTTTCTCCTGAAATGGATGCCTGTCTGAAAGAGGTAATGAAGGACACAGGTTTGATGTTCGATACCACTTATTCGGGCAAGGGTTTCTATGGCATGATGCAGGAAATAAAGAAACATAATCTGTATGGCAAGAATATCATATTCTGGCATACAGGCGGACTGATGAATTTAATGAAATAATTTTTTGACTATGAATATACTTTTTACCTGTGCGGGACGACGCACTTATCTCTTGAAATATTTCAAGGAAAACATGACTGAAGACGATAAGGTCTTTGCAACGGATATGCAATTGTCAGCTCCGGCGTTGCAGGCTGCGGATGTCAAATTGCAAGTTCCTGCCGTCTATGCCGATAACTATATTGACATCACTTTGGATATCTGCAAAACCCACCATATTGACGCATTGATTAGTCTGAATGACTTGGAACTTCCTATATTGGCGGATAACAAGTCAAAGTTTGAGGCCATAGGTACAAAAGTCATCGTGTCAGACCCTCAGGTCATTGATATTGCTTTTGATAAATACAAGACAGCACAATGGGTGGAGTCATTGGGACTAAATGCGCCTAAGACTTATGTCCGGCTGGCTGACGCTAAATCGGCTCTGGCAAAAGGCGAGATAGCCTTTCCATTGTTCTTGAAGCCTCGTTGGGGGTCGGGTTCCATCGGCCTTGAAACGGTAGAGGATGTGGAAGAATTGGATATCGTTTATGGCTTGCTTTTCAGGAAAATTAAAAAGACTATCTTGGCCACGGCTTCCGTTGGTGACGAATATATTTTGATACAGGAAAAACTCACAGGGAAGGAATTCGGCCTTGATATTATGAATGATTTGAATGGTCGTAATGTGGCAGTTTCGGTGAAACAGAAGTTGGCTATGAGAGCTGGCGAGACGGATAAAGCCATCACGGTAGATTTGCCGGAAGTTGTTGAAATGGGTAAAAAGATAGGCCAAAACTTGAGACATATCGGTAATCTGGACACTGACATCATGCAACGTGCCAATGGCGATTACTGCGTTTTGGAACTCAACCCGCGTTTTGGAGGTGGTTATCCTTTTTCTTATGAAGCAGGCGTCAACCTGCCAAAGGCTATTATGGAATGGGTGAAAGGCAATGAGGTTGATGCCTCTATGCTCCAGCCTCAATATGGCAAGATGTTCGCGAAGAATGATTATTTGATGGAGATAAAGTAAGACAGACTAACATCACAAGAACCTTGAAATGGTCTTCGCCACCGTGCTGGGAAGGAAAATCGAGTTTGCTGGGGAGGAGATATAGGCTATAGATAATAAAGTAAATTCATAATATTTTGCAAAAAAATCGTTATGAAGTAGATGATATATACCTTATAGTGCGTATTTTTGCAAAATGAATGATAATATGGATAAGATACAGGACATAATGGCGCGGTGGAATGCGCTGCAGCCTCTGTCGGATAGGGAGAGGGAATTGTTGAGCCGCCGCTTTACCATTGACTTCAACTACAACAGCAATCATATTGAGGGCAACACG
>JAZQPN010000309.1:0-16124 GCA_045628585.1 Bacteroidales bacterium
CGTTTTTTTCCCTACCTTTGCAGTCGAATTCAAAATACGTATTTTTTTAATTTTATTCGAATAAATCATGAATCCATCACACATCGAGCACATCGGAATCGCTGTTACCAGCTTGGAAGAATCCATTCCATTCTTCGAGAACCTTCTTGGCACGAAATGCTATGCCATTGAAGAAGTTGCAGACCAGAAAGTGAAAACCGCTTTCCTGCGCTGCGGACAGACCAAAATCGAACTCCTTGAACCTACAAGCCCTGAAAGCACCATCGCCACTTTCATCGAAAAGAACGGTGGCCGTGGCGGTATGCACCACATCGCTTTCGCAGTCGAAAACCTTGAAGGTCAGCTTGAACAGGCCAAGGAACTCGGCATCCGCCTCATCGACCAGACCCCACGCGGTGGCGCCGAAGGCCTGAGCATCGCTTTCCTGCACCCGAAATCAACTTGCGGCGTTCTGACTGAGCTTTGCGAAAACAAGAACAAGTAAGAAAATCCTTTCCAAGCCGCTGCAGGCAGTGAAACCAGAACATTGGCGAGGGTTCACACGTTGTTGTAATGCTTGCGTTACGACGGTTTGGGCATTTACAAAAAATAAAATCCTCTAATATCCTATTCAAAATCATGTTAATTGAACAGAAAATTCAGGAACTGTTAGACAAGCGCAACGAAGCCCGCTTAGGCGGTGGCCAAAAGCGCATTGACTCTCAACATGCGAAGGGCAAAATGACTGCCCGCGAACGCATCGCTATCCTTCTCGACGAAGGTAGCTTCGAAGAGACTGACATGTTTGTCACACACCGCACTACCGACTTCGGTCTCGACAAGCAGCAGTATCTCGGCGACGGCGTCGTCACCGGTCACGGTACCATTGACGGTCGCGTCGTTTACGTCTACGCTCAGGATTTCACCGTATTCGGCGGTGCATTGAGCGAGACCATGTCATTAAAGATCTGTAAGGTGATGGACCAGGCCATGAAGGTCGGCGCTCCTGTCATCGGCATCTGCGACTCAGGCGGTGCCCGTATCCAGGAAGGCTCACGCAGCTTGGCAGGTTATGCCGAAATCTTCCAGCGTAACATCAACGCATCAGGCGTCATCCCTCAGATTTCAGCCATCTTCGGCCCTTGCGCCGGTGGTGCCGTTTATTCACCGGCTTTGACCGACTTCATCCTCATGACCCAGGACAACAGCTACATGTTCCTCACTGGACCAAAAGTTGTGAAGACCGTCATCGGTGAAGACGTTTCGACCGAAAACTTAGGTGGTGCCAAGATTCACGCACAGAAGTCAGGCGTGGCACACTTTGCCGTCGAAAACGAAGAAGAAGGTCTCAACCTCATCCGTCGCCTCATCTCCTTCCTGCCTCAGAACAACATGGAGGATGCTCCTGTCGTCGAGTGCAACGACCCAATCGACCGCATGGAAGATGCCCTGAACCAGATTATCCCTGATAACCCGAACAAGCCTTATAACGTTGCCGACATCATCAATGCAGTGGTCGACAACGGCGACTTCCTCGAAGTCCATAAGAACTACGCCAAGAACATCATCGTCGGCTTCGCCCGTCTCGATGGCATTTCGGTGGGTATCGTCGCCAACAACCCGGCCTTCTTCGCTGGCGTTTTGGACTGCGACGCTTCACGCAAAGGCGCACGTTTCGTCCGTTTCTGCGATGCCTTCAACATCCCGATCATCACTTTCGTCGATGTTCCAGGCTTCCTGCCAGGCACTGGCCAGGAATACAACGGCATCATCGTCCACGGTGCAAAACTGCTGTATGCCTACGGCGAATCGACCGTCCCGAAGATTACCGTCACACTGAGAAAGTCATACGGTGGTTCACACCTCGTCATGGGTTGCAAGCAGCTTCGTAACGACGTCAACTACGCATGGCCGACAGCCGAAATCGCCGTCATGGGCGCATCAGGTGCTGTTGAAGTGCTCGATGGCAAGAAGATTGCCGAAATCACCAACCCAGACGAACGCGCTGAATTTGTCGCCAAGAAGGAAAAGGAATACCAAGACAAGTTTGCCAATCCTTACGAGGCAGCCAAGTTCGGTTACATCGACGATGTGATTGAGCCACGCAACACGCGTTTCCGCATCATCCGTGCCCTGCACACGCTCGAGACCAAGCGTCTGGCCAATCCTGAAAAGAAACACTCTAACATTCCACTGTAAACTGTAAGGAAATGAGTCTGTCACATTTTCAAATATTAGCGGCATTTGAACCTTGGGTTTATACCAAAGGTTGGATTGTCACCATTGCAGGTTTCTGCATCGTCATCATCGCCCTTTTCATCCTTTCGCTGATTTTCCGCGGCATCGCATCTTATTTCTCAAAACAAGATGCAAAGAAGATTGCCCCTGAACAGAAAAAGGTTGAAACCAAGCCTGTTGTGAAAGCAGAAACGAAGGTTGCCGAAGGTGAAATTCCTGCCGAAGTGCTCACCGCCATCGGCATGGCCCTTTACCTCTCAACGAATCTTCATGATGAAGAAAGCAACGTCCTCACAATCGAAAGAAGACAAACTTCTTGGAATGATAAAAGTTACGGAGTTAGACACTGGAATCGTTAATTTGTTGGGATTCAAGATTTAAAGATTTAAAAATTTAATGATTTAAACATTTAAAGATTTAAACATTTAAAGATTTAAGGATTTAAAGATTGGATTCCGGTTAGAAAATTTAGATAAAATGAAAAAATTTAAATTCACCATTAGTGGTAAAGCATACGAAGTGGAAGTGCAGAACATTGAAGGCAACATCGCCGACGTCAATGTGAATGGCACTCAGTATAAAGTGGAAATGGAAGAGCAGGCCGCTCCTGTCGTGAAGCCTGTAGCCCGTCCGGCCAAGACCCAAAGCACTGCTCCTACACAGCAGGCTGAACCGGCTGCCAAGAAGGCTGCCGCCGGCGGTCCTGGCCACAAAATGGAAGCTCCTCTTCCAGGCACCATCATGCAAATCTACGTCAAGGAAGGCGCTGCCGTCAAGAAGGGCGACAAGCTGTTGATGTACGAAGCAATGAAGATGGAAAACAACCTGCTCGCAGAATGTGACGGCACCATTACCGCCATCAACTGCCGCCAGGGCGACAATGTTCTTCAAGGTGATGTTTTAATCGTAATCGGATAAGGACATGCTGGGAAAGAAAAGTATTTACAGAAAGCCTGTGACAATCCTTGTCACTTTGGCCCTGCTCATCCTCTTTAACTTTGCCGTTGTGAACAACCCGCTGTTTGCAACCAAGGTTAGCGAGCTGTTTGCGCAGACCGAAGAAGTGACGGACATGACTGTCGAAGAAGGCATCGCACAACAGGCCGATTTGGTCGACACCATGATTGCCGACTCAATGCCTGCTGTTGAAGAAGAGGCTGAAGCTGTTGTCGAGACAGCCCAAGTCGCTGACGAACCTCAAGTCCTCGAACCTGAAGACACTTCCATGAAGGCTCAGTTCAAGGACGGTATGCAAAAATTCTGGCTGCTGACCGGTTTCAGAAACTGCAAACTGGGCAACATCATCATGATTTTGGTCGGTATTCTGTTCATTTTCTTAGCCGTTCGCTTCGAATTTGAACCTATGCTGCTCATCCCGATTGGTGTCGGTATCATTTGCGGTAACATTCCTTTCTATCAAGGTACGGGTATCAATTTGGGTGATGCCGTCGGTTTCGCCCAATCGGCCCTCGACTCGGGAGCCTATCATTTCGACCTCGATTCCGTCAAAGGATTGCTTTATGCCATCTTTGGCGGCGACGGCGACAAGAACATGGTGTTGAGTGAAGCCGTCAAGGCCTATGAAAAACTCGACAAGCAGACACTTATCGACTGCGGCATGGCTTCGGCCAACATCGAGGAGATCAAGGCTTTCTTGGGTCAGATATTTGAAAGCGGTGAACTGAACCTCCAGACTGGTCTTTACCAGAAAGGCAGTGTGCTGAATTACCTCTATTTCGGTGTGACCTCAGGCGTTTATCCTCCATTGATTTTCTTGGGCATCGGCGCCATGACCGACTTCTCCTCACTGATTGCTAATCCAAAGCTGATGCTGTTGGGTGCTGCCGCTCAGTTGGGCGTGTTCATCACCTTCATCGGCGCTTTGTATTTAGGCTTCAATCTGAGAGAATCAGGTGCTATCGGCATCATCGGTGGTGCTGACGGTCCTACCGCTATCTTCCTGTCATCACGTCTCGCTAACGGTACAGGCGGCACGCGCAACCTCATCGGACCTATCGCCATTGCAGCTTATTCCTACATGGCTCTGGTTCCTGTGATTCAGCCACCTATCATCCGTTTGCTGACCACCAAGAATGAACGCGTCATCAAGATGAAGGCTCCACGCATGGTGAACAAGACCGAAAAGATCATGTTCCCGGTCATCGGCCTCATCCTGACCACTTTCATCAGCCCTACCGCCCTGCCTTTGCTCGGCATGTTGTTCTTCGGTAACATCATCAAGGAATCAGGCGTTGTGAAGCGTTTGCAGAACACAGCTTCGAATCCTTTGATCGATATCGTGACCATGATTTTGGGTCTCACCGTGGGTGCTTCCACACAGGCATCCGTGTTCCTGACCCCAAGCTCCATCAAGATCTTCGTCCTCGGTGCCTGCTCATTCGCAGTGGCTACCGCTGGCGGCGTGCTTGGTGCCAAGTTCATGAACTTGTTCCTGAAGGAAAAAATCAATCCTATGATTGGTGCTGCCGGCGTTTCAGCCGTTCCTGACAGCGCCCGTGTCGTTGAAATTGAAGGTCAGAAGTACGACCCATCGAACCACCTCCTGATGCATGCTATGGCACCAAACGTCTCTGGCGTTATCGGTTCAGCCGTCGCAGCTGGTGTGATGATGAGCTTCCTGATGATGTAATTTCATTGGACATATTAAAACAGAAAAGGTCGGCCAATCGGTCGACCTTTTCTCATTATATAATAAGGTGTAACTTACTTCACCACTACTCTCAGCATTTCGCTTGAGCCGTTGCCGAAGACTTTCACCATGTAGACGCCAGCCTGCAAAGCCTTGACATCAATATTGGCATTGCTGCTTTCCATCACCTTCTGGCCGGCGATGTTGTAGATTTCAGCCTTTTCGAAGCCTTCGCCGTTCACGCTAATCATGTCGTTGGCTGGGTTCGGATAGAGGTTGAAAACATTGTTTTGCGTCATTTCGTTGGTTGAAAGGGTAATGTCGTAGTAATCCACGGTCACTTCCGATGCTTCAAACTCCTTGCTCTTTTCGTTGAAAGCGTATGGCATCTGGATAGCGAAGGCCATACTCATCCACTGACCACCATAATTGACGTATGCAGCGGCATGTTTGGCATTTCCATGGTTGTCATAATCGTATTCTATTTTTACCATTTCCATCCAATCGCCAGTCCAGGCATCCATGATCACTGATGTATAAACCAAACCTTCATAGTTGTAGTTCGATCTTATGGCATTGACCCAGCTGTTGTCCTCCCATTCCTGAACGATTTCGACGGCAATGTTGAAGTCATCATTATAGCTGACGAGCATTCTGGCTTCATTCTGCCAAGCGCCCTGCTGCATGTATTGTTCCACCATTTCGTAGCCATCCATCGAATAGGTGATGGTAATCAGGGTTTCTGCGTTCCAAACGCCACTCCATTCACTGAAAAGGATGCGGGTGACATCATCGGTGTAGGTGTAGTTTTCTTTTCCTTCGTTCACCCATGTGCCGTTTTCCCATTCCTGTATGATGACTTCATCAGGCGTACCGTCGCCATTATAGATCCAGTTTTGAATTTCCTCATTCACCCATGCACCGTTTTCCCATTCCTGAGTCAGAATCATCGACGGATTGCCACTCCAGTCGTATTCGTAGGTTATCAGTTCATAGTTTTCCCAGCTGCCACCGTTCTTTCGTTGCGTCAGCTCTTCAAGGAGATAGTAGTCATATTCATCGTAAGAATACGTAACCAAATAATCATCGACTTCATCGGTGTAGTTTGTCGAAACCGGTTCATACAAACCGTCACCGTCTTTTTGGAAACGCTGTTGTGCAATTGCCTTGGCCTTGACCATTCTGTCGCTACGCTGGGCAAAAACGTTGCCGCTGCTGCATACCATCATTGCGATGGCAAGGGTAAAGATTAATTTTTTCATGTAATTGTGTGATTTAAAGATTTATAATTTAAACATTTAAAAATTCATTCCTTGATGACATCGAAATAGTAATTCGTCGAGCTGAACAATGTGGTGTCGATGATAGTATCAAGAATAAACTGATGCGTCGGGTCATAAATGTAGTGCTCATTGATGTTGTACAAATCCTTGATGCCAGCACCGGCAAGCCTGATTTTGTTTTCATCGTTCTTCAACACCCTTGTCTGCAAACGGTTCACAAGGCATTTCCTGTAACCGGCCGACTGGACATTTCCCCTGATGTCAATCAGGAAATCGTTCGGATTCAACGGGGCCTTGCCCAAAAAAGATTTGCTGTAGTCATGGTCAGGGCAATCAATGTTAAACCTGACGGTGTTTTCACCACCGGAAATGCTGATTTGCGCATCCTTGCACAAGATGCAATATGTGCCTTCGGTATAGCCTTCAAAGGCTTCAGGCAATGCAGAAAAGACGTATGTTCCCGCAACATCAGCGGGCGTATAACCATAAAAATTGGTCCATTCCGATTTCGATTTCTTGCATGAAGCAAAAAACACAACGATAGCGGCTAACGCTAAAACTTTAATAATGTGTCTGTTCATAGTATATTAATCATTTATGTAACTGTTCAAAATCAAACTTCAATTTGGATTTCGAGGCTGCGAGATTGCGGGATTTCGAGATGACTCGTATTCCCGCGACCTCGTTGTCTCGTGTTCAATATGTAAACCAATTTTGCTCACCTATTTAATAATGAGTGTTTCCGTTTCCAAAACCGTGCCATTTTCATCGGTACGTTTCACAAAATACAGGCCTTTCGACAAACCTTCGGTTGCAATGGCTACATGGTCGCTTTGCTTAATGGCAATCTGCCGGACTGTCTTGCCCTGGCTGTCGCAAATCACGATTTGACCGACGCAAAGGTCTTTCATTTGTATATTGACTTGACTCTCAGCAGGATTAGGATAGACCTTCATGCGCTGGTTTTCCATCATTTCGGCCACGCCAATGTGTTCCTTGTCCCATACGGCAATGCAATATTCGCCCGATTGCAAATCATCGACAAAGAACTGGCCCATTCTCCAATTGCTTTGCGGATTCAGCGTGTACGGGATTTCATGCCAAGGCTCATTCATGTTGGCACGATACAGCAAGGTCGCCGAGTCGTTTTCGGAAAAAATCAAGTCATTATCATTTGACTTGCTGTAAGTGAAAACGCCCTGAATGTCAGGGAAACCATAATCCTGTCGGAAAATGTTCCAGTAATGCTTGGTCGAAATCTTCAAGGCAGGGATTTCAGGGTCATTGCTTGGACCAACCAGATGATTTTCGACACGCAACAAAGTTGTAGAAGACATAATGTCGTTCACCACAGCCTGAAAATTGGCGAAGGAAGTCTTGCCATTGGTGGTCAGCACAAAATTCTGGTCGGTCTTACCATCCAAAAAACGGTTGTTGTAATCGACAAAGGCTGCAACAGGCACGAAGTTAAGCGTGGTAATAGTCTGAATGCCGTCTTCCGGGAAATCGACCAGCCTTGTCTCGCATTCTCCGATTGCATTAAGCAAAGTCACTTCAACCCTGTTTTTCGGGCAAACGTATGTAGAACCTATGTGTCTGTAATTCAGTTTTAAAGTAGTCTCATAAGTACAATCACTCAAAGACCTGACATCGACCAGCTGCAAATCGTAATGCGGCATTCCAGGCGTGAAGACGTATGTGTTGAAGAAATCGTCCAACGGGAAGTCGTTGTTTGCCGAAAGGAAATCGCGCAACTGCTCGGAACTCATGGTCTGATACTCATATTGCTCGAAATATTTGCGGAAAAGCTCCAAAAACTTTTCGCGTCCAAGATAATTCATCAAGGTATTGACAATCACGGCTCCGCGTTCGTAAACAGCCTTGGTGTCATAAGTCATGTCCAAAGGAATCTGGTTGAGCGGAATCCAGTTCTGCTCGTTGTTGCTCCATGTGGTGATGGTTGAAATCAAACCCGACATCGCTTCTTGGAAAGTGGCTTCATCGTAAACGCCTGCCGTGTAGAACATGCCGCAGAACTGGGCAAAACCTTCGTTGAGCCACATATCCTCAGCCGTGGCACAAGTCACCTTGTTGCCGAACCACATGTGCGAAAGCTCGTGAGCAATATAATCCTCACCCGATGTGGTGCCGTTTATCAGCGAACTTGCAAAAGCGATGTTGTCGACGCTTTCCATGCAACCTTGCGACGTGCTCACATAACCGATGCGGTTGAAAGGATATGGACCGAAACAATCTTCAAAAAAGCGCACGATTTCCTTGATATTCACAAAAGAGCCTTCCACATTCTCATATTGATTATACTTAGCATAAACGGTAATGGGAATATCGACATTCTGTCCATGATAAATGTCGTCCCAAAGGCAATACTCACCAACGGCAAATGAAATATGATAAGTCGAAATAGGCTGCTCTTCAGACCAATGGAAGATGAAACTACCATCTTCATTATCAATAATTTCCATTAATTTTCCACCACATACCGCCCTTTTTGGCGCAACCGCCGTTACAAAAACATCATAAGTGGCTTTGTCTGTGAAATTATCAACGCAAGGGAACCAGGCTTTGCCCAAATTGTGCGGCTGGCTATCGAAACCGACACCTAAATTATAGACATACTCGCCATTCCAATGCACGCCGCCCCACGATTCGTTGAAAGTACGGCCACCATAAACGATGTCAAGCGTGACTTCGCTGCCTGAATTCAATGGTGCGGAGAAATTGATAACCAAATTATCATCTTCCTGCGAAAAACCTGAAACAGCGGCATCGGTACTTGTCACCGAACTGACAGCCAACGATTTGAGCTCCAAGACGACCGATTGAGTCGGTTCGGCAACCTCAAAGGTAACGAAAGTCTCGGCTTCGATGGTCTTTTCTGTAAAATCGAGATGATTTAAATGGATTTCATAGTGTTTCGCATCAATATCCTGAGCCTGCAATTGTTTACAGAAAAACAGCAGAAAACTTGTCAGAAAAATAAATGTATATCTCATAATATCAATATTTTAATTATTTAATAAAAATTGGATTCGTGTAAAGTGTTTCTGTAAAGATAACATTACTTTCGTGTAAAGCGCGATCGATGATTTTTATGCCAAAACGCACCGTATCGTTAGGCGAAAACGGATTCTGCACAAACAGCGTGTAGTCCATATTGCCTGAAATCGGCTTGGCTTCATCGCCCGAAACCAAACGCTTGAATCGCGCATTGAAACTCACCGTATCGAAACTTTGCGTCTCCTGATTCCAGCTCAGCAAGGGCACACTATGAAACGCTCCGTTTTCAAACTTTTGATAATCAATGATTAAGTTGTAATAATAAGGGCTATTGCTATTGAATGGCGGCAAGGAATCGCTCACATCAAGGCCAAGGTCGCCATCGCCATCGGTATAGGAAAACGAAAGGATGCCCTGTCCGCTGAAAGTGCTGTCGGCGTTAATCAGATAGGTGAAGTCCGTGTAGGCAATCTTCGGCTCAATGGGATACTCCACCTTTTTCTGGCAAGCCACAGCTGCAAGCAACAAAATCCCAATCCCGAATGTCAAGACCGTTTTCTTCATTCTAATTAATTAAGGCGGTAAAGATACGACTTTTTTTGTCACATACCGCCAAATGATTGATTTCGACAAAAAAGAAGCCTTTTGGGTGAGAAAAGTTGTGGAAATTTGTGGAAAAGTGTTGCGCGTTTTGAATAAAAACCTATTTTTGCAGCCGATATGGTACGAAAATTGCCAATCAAAACGAGAGAAAATTGTTTTTTTAATGCCTAACTTATACATCATATCAGGCTGTAATGGAGCAGGCAAGACCACAGCATCGCTGACCGTATTACCTGAAACTCTGAAATGTACGGAGTTCGTCAACAGCGATGCCATTGCCAAAGGCCTTTCGCCGCTCAACCCCGACAGCGCACAATTCGCCGCTGGCCGCCTGATGATTTCGCGCATCAAAAAACACATTTCAGAGAAATCCGATTTTGCAATCGAAACCACCCTGGCTTCAAAAACCTACCAAAGTCTGGTGAAACAGGCCAAGGAAGTCGGCTACAACGTCCATCTGATGTATTTCTGGCTGCAAAGCCCCGAATTGGCCATCAAACGCGTCGCCGAACGTGTCAAGAACGGCGGCCACAATGTGGAGGAAAACATCATCAGAAGGCGTTACAGCATGGGCATCCGCAACCTGTTCAGCCTCTATTGCCCTGTGGTGGATTACTTTGTACTCATCGACAATTCCAACATTCCGAGCGAAATCATCGCCGAAGGAAACAACGATGCGATTAAGATTTACAACGAAGAGAAATTTAATACAATCAGACAAAATGACAACAGTAAAAGTTAATGCCAATAATAGCGAAGTTTCACCTCTGACCAAAAAACTCATGAGCGGCCTCGACCTCTCACTCAGAAGACTGCTCCTCATGCGCAGCCGCGCCAACGGAACCGTCTGTCTTTGCGATGAAAACGGCAACATCATCACCGTTAAAGCAAAAGACGTAAAGCAGATGATGAGTGAAAACTAATTAATTGTCATACAAAAACTTACACCGTCTTGATTCATTCTGAAAAGGAATGGTCGAGGCGGTGATTTTTTATTCACAAAACTTTCAAAACGATTCACAAAACCTTGTTATTTGAAAATTCGCAACCGCTCATTTTCTTTGCTGCGTCAGCCAATCTGTGACAATTCATGCGCTTGCGCATCCAAAAATCATCTGCGAAAAATCTGTGTCATCAGCGTAATCTGCGGTTAAAAAATCTCTGCGCAAATCAGCGGCATCTGCGGGAGAAAAATTCGTTCAATCTGTAAAATTCGTAGTTCATTGAATAACAGAAAACAAAAATCAACACTATGAAAAAGCATCTTATAACCTTATTGTTTGCCTTGGCTTTCATGCCGGCATTTTCGCAAACCGAACAAGACCCTGAAACCGACCCCATCATCCTCAACCGCATCAGCGAATGGCAAGACCTGAAATTCGGCTTCATGATGCACTGGGGCATGTATTCGCAATGGGGCGTGGTGGAATCGTGGTCCATCTGTAACGAGCCTTGGATTAACCGCAACGGCGCCAATTATGTAGATTATAAACGTGATTACCAAAACCTTAACACGACATTCAACCCCGTGAAATTCAACCCACAGGAATGGGCAGCCTTGGCAAAGGAAGCAGGCATGAAATATGTGGTCTTCACCACCAAACACCACGACGGATTCTGCATGTACAACACCAAGGAAACCACCTATTCCGTCACCGACCCGAGCTGCCCTTTCTCGAAAAACGAAAAAGCCGACATCACGGGCGAAATCGTGAAAGCCTTCCGCGAGCAAGGTTTCTGGACAGGACTGTATTTCTCGAAACCCGACTGGCATTGCCCCGATTACTGGGCTCCCGAATGGGCCACGCCCGACCGCAACGTCAATTACGACCCGAAACTTCATCCCGAGCGTTTTCAGAAATACTGTGATTTCACTTACCGGCAGTTACACGAACTGACCCACAACTATGGCGACATCGACATTCTTTGGCTTGATGGCGGCTGGGTGCGTCCCGAATGGAGCATTGACGACGAGTGCCGCGAATGGTTGGGCTGCCAAGGCTGGATTCAAGATGTGAACATGCCGAAAATCGCTGCCATGGCACGCGAAAACAACCCCGACCTCCTTATCGTCGACCGCTCGGTTCACGGCAAATACGAAAACTACCAAACACCTGAGCAACAGGTTCCTGACACGCTTCTACCCTACCCTTGGGAGACCTGCATGTCGATGGGCAACTCATGGTCGTATGTCGAAACGGACACTTACAAAAGCACCAACAGAATCATTCACCTGTTGGTTGACATTGTGGCCAAAGGCGGCAATTATCTGCTGAATGTCGGTCCAAGTCCTGAAGGCACATTACCTCCTACCGCTGTCGAGCGCATGCACGAAATCGGGCAATGGATGAAAGCCAACGGCGAAGCCATCTACGGCACGCGCCCGATTTATCCCTACGTCGATGGCAAAATCCGTTTCACACAGAAAGGCGACAAGGTTTACGCCATCTATCTGCTTGATGAAAACGAGACCTTGCCCGAACAAATCGCCTTTGACAAGTTCTTCTCGCTTAAAACAGGAAAAATCAAAGTGTTAGGCTGCGGCAAAAAAGCCGCTTTAAGTCATAAAGACGGAAAATATTGCATTCAATTCGATGCAAACGAAACATTGCAACACGCTGTGGTTTTTGAGATGAGAAAAAGATAAAGTTTTTATGTATATTTGCAGCGTGAAAAAACGCATTTTGCAGATAGCATCCTCACTGATGGCGCTTTTGGTGCTCTTCGTTTCGATAGGTTGGAACGTGAATTTCCACTATTGCACCGAAGACCATCATCTTTTGAGCAGTTTCGGCGATGCTTCGCGCCTTTGCGAACACTGCCAGAACCATCCGCACCACCACATGAACGCAACTCAGTTTGAGGAACACCTCAATGTCGTTCATTTCGATGAAAAATGCTGCTGCGACGATTTCGACAGCAAGATACAATTCACTGACAATTACACATTTTCACCTGAAAAACATATTGCCATTTTCCTGCAATCGGCCTTGCTGCCGCATTTCGTTTCAATGGAATTGTTGCAGGAAATCAAGCAGGTTTTTCACATTTTTTCTCCACAAAAGATTCCATTTTTCCTTTCCGGAAGGCAAATGACCATCTTTTTCTCCAACATGAAACTCAACCCGTTGATTTTCTGATAGAACCATCGTGTTCTATAAAAACACTGATATTGATTTGAACACTGATGTCACAGATTGACACGGAAATGTTTTGTGCAAAACAAAATCCGTTAAATCCGACAAATCCGTGTTCGGAAAAATATGGTGTTCCATCAGATTTATATCTGTATTCACTATTTCAAGTATATCATAGTTTACAAATCTAATTAAATCTATCATTATGAAAATCAACAAATTAATTATAGCAATCGCATTGTTATTCATCTATGGTGGTGCTTTTGCCCAGCACAACCACGAGCATCATCATCACAATCACGAACATCATCACGACCTTGGCTACATTGAAGGCACGGTTTACGAAGAAATCGAGGGCAAAAAAGTTGCGCTTCCAGGCGTCAATGTTTATTGGAAAATCGTCAACGAAGGCACTGTGACTGATGCCGATGGCCATTACAAGATTCCTGTCCACGAAAAAATCCATTGCTTGGTTTTCAGTTTCGTGGCTTACGACAACGATACTGTTCACCAAATGGACAAGCCCATGCACTATGACCATGTGATGACGACTTCAAAAATGCTGAGCGAGGTTGAAATCACGGCACGCAAGAAAGCTTCGTTTGGCTCGACGCTCGAACCGCTTCAGATTGAGCATATTACAAGCGAAGCATTGCGCCGTTGCGCATGTTGCAGTCTTGCCGAGAGTTTCGAAACCAATGCCAGTGTTGATGTGGCTTACAGCGACGCCGTCACGGGCGCCAAGCAAATCGAGTTGTTGGGCTTGAGCGGCATTTACACCCAGATGATGGCCGAAAACATGCCGAATTTCCGTGGTCTGGCTTCGGCTTTCGGCCTTAGTTATGTGCCTGGAACTTGGATGAACGGCATTCAGGTTTCAAAAGGAACTTCCTCTGTTAGAAATGGTTATGAATCCATTAGCGGACAAATCAATGTCGATTACAAGGAACCTGAAGCCGACAAAAGCGAGGAATATTTCTTCAATTTGTTTGGCAGTACGATGGGTATGGCGGAATTTAATTTCAATACTCGCATTGATATTAATGAAAAGAACGGCTTGTTGCTAATGGGGCATGTGAGCCACAATTTTATGAAGATGGATTCAAACCACGATTCTTTCATTGACGACCCGATGGTCACGCAATACAATGCTTTTGTGCGTTATAATCATACAAGCGATAGGTTCAACTGCAAGTTAGGCTTCAAGGCTTTGGGAGAGAATCGCTTGAGTGGTCAAATGGATTTCGACCCTGGCCATCGCAATGATGAAGGTTATGATGTTTATGGCATCGGCATCAACACGCAGCGTTATGAGGCTTTTGCCAAGACGGGCGTAATGTTCGATCGTCCGGAAACCAGCCTCGGACTTCAGCAGCAGTTTAATTATCATAATACGGATTCCTATTTCGGCCGCACCGATTACGATGCCAAGCAGTGGTCGTATTATGCCAACTTGCTGTTCGATTCCTATATCGTAAATGACCATCACAAGTATTCCGTCGGCGCAAGTTATTCCTACGATAAATATGATGAAAAACTGGCCGACAGCGCCATAAACCGTATCGAGCACGTGCCGGGAGCCTTTGCTGAATACGTCTTCAGCGATGAGCATCATTGGACGGTGATTGCCGGCTTCCGCGCCGATTACAACAGCTATTACAACAAGTTGTTCTGCACGCCGCGCCTGCATGTCCGTTTCAAGACCGACAGCGAATTGGCTTTGCGTTTTTCGGCTGGCAAAGGCTACCGTTCGCCCAATGTCTTGGCTGAAAACTCAACTATGCTGGCATCCTCCCGACAGATTTGTTTCATTGACACGCCAAAAATGGAAGAGGCGTGGAATTTCGGCCTGAACCTGATCAAGCATTTCGACATTGCCGAAAAGGAACTGGAATTGCAGGTTGATGTCTACCGCACCGATTTCGTCAACCAGATAGTGCTTGACCGCGATGCCGATGCGCATCAAATCAGAATCTACAACCTGAATGGAAAATCGTATTCGAATTGCGCCCAGATTCAAGTGAATTATGAGCTTTTCAAGAATTTCGATTTCACGGCCGCTTTCCGTTACAACGATGTGAAAATGACTATCAATGACACCTTACGCGAAAAGCCTTTCGTCAACCGCTACAAGGGTTTGCTTACGCTATCATACGCGCCTGGCACTTGGCAGTTTGACGTCACCACGCAGTTCAACGGCGATTGCCGTGTGCCGAACCTGAACGGCAACACTACGGCTGTGGCAGAGGGTCAGAACATTGAACGTTCACCTTTCTATGTCATACTTACGGCGCAAGTCACCAAGAAACTGGGCAAGAATTGGGAGATTTACGTAGGTGGCGAAAACCTGACCAACTACAAGCAAGATAAGCCTATCATTGCAGCTGGCGAGCCTTTTGGTGAAGATTTCGATGCTTCCATGGTTTGGGGCCCGTTGAGCGGCATCCGTGCTTATTTGGGCGTGAGATTCCAGATAAAGTGAATTGAATGATTTTGGATGAAATTCAAATTAAGGCGGCTTTCGGGTCGCCTTAATTGTTTGAAGTTCAGTTTTGTGATATAATTCTTGGAAAAGTTCTTGCAGATAACATTGTCCAAATTTCAAAAATAAGATGTATTTTCGCATATTCAATTTCGATACATGACAAACACAACGATATGAAACGCACATTTTTAGCCATTCCCATCAACGGCGGAACGGAGTTTCCCGCCTTGTCGGAAAGCCTGCAACGCAACCTACAGCACGAAAAACGCAACATCAACTGGTGCAAGACCGACCAGATTCACTTGACCTTGAAATTTGTCGGCGACACGCCCGATGCCGATGTCCCGAAAATCATTGAGGCTTGCCAAAAAGTGGCGAAAAACCATCAGCCATTCACCATGGACTTCAACCGCACGGGCATTTTTGGCAGTAACCATTCGCCGCGTGTGCTTTGGCTTGGCATGAGCGAGGAACCGAAAGCACTTTACAATTTGGAAGAAGACATCCTCAATGCTTTCGACAGTGTCGGTTATCTCCGTGACCGTCAGAATTTTGTGCCTCACATCACCGTTTGCCGCATCAAGCAGTTGGTCGATAAAACATATTTCCAGAAAATTTACCAATCCATCGAACAGAAGACCTATCTTCATGCCGATGTGAACGAAATCGTTTATTTCCAGAGTTTCCTGCAACCCACGGGTGCCTATTACAAGACTTTGAAGCGGATACCG
>JAZQPN010000310.1:0-22321 GCA_045628585.1 Bacteroidales bacterium
ATGCCACTCTCTACCCCATTCCACTTCACGTTGATGATGCGGTAGCCGTAACGCTGCTGCAGACTCTTGGCATTCGGGCAGTTGGTGCGGTGCAAGGTAAGGTTGCCATCGTTGGTGACAAAGCCAAAGACCTTGTCGCCAGGAATTGGGTTGCAACATTTTGCCAACTTATAATTCACATTGTCAATGTCTTTTCCAATCGAAAGGCATTCTTCAGCATGTTGAATTTCTTCTTTCTTTGTCACCAATTCAGCCGTCACTTTATCCTGATGCATTTCCTTTTCGGCCAATTTGGTTTCCAACAGTTTCTTGACATCCGCCAAGTCAATCTGTTCGGTCGAAATCTGATGATAAAGCTGCAAGGCGTTCTCCAGCTTGTATTCCTTCACCAGCAGACTGATGACATCCTCGTTGACAGGAATTTTCCAATTCTTCAGGCGGCGGTTCAGCATGCTTTTCCCAAGTTCCGATTCCTTCAGCTGTTCCTCCATCAGGAAACGGCGGATCCTGTTTTTGGCCTTTTCCGTCACCACGCAGTTCAGCCAGTCGGCACGCGGCGACTGTTTCTTGCTCGTGATGATTTCCACCTTGTCGCCATTGCTCAGCACATAACGGATGGGCACCACGCGGCCGTTCACCTTGGCGCCGTTGCAGGTCTCGCCCACTTGCGTATGGATTTCGTAGGCGAAATCCAAAACGGTTGAGCCGACGGGCAACTGTTTCAGATCGCCTTCCGGCGTGAAAATGAATATCTTATCGGCCTTGGCGATGCGCTTGTAGGAATTTTCGAACGACACCAAGCCCGGATTTTCAAGCACCTCACGCACATTCATCAGCCATTCTTCGGATGTGTTTCGTTCACCTTTATATAAATAGTGCGCCGCCTGACCTGTTTCGGCAATCTCATCCATGCGCGTGGAACGGATCTGCACCTCGACCCACTGCTTGTCGTTGTATTTCACCGTCGTATGCAGCGATTCGTAGCCCGATGCCTTCGGCTTGGTAATCCAGTCGCGCAAGCGGTCGGGATTCGGATTGTAGAGGTTGGAAATCACCGAATAGACATTCCAGCAGCACTCGATTTCGTCCTTTTCGGCACAACTGATGATGACACGCGCCGCCAGCAAATCGTAGACTTCCTCGAAAGGCACATTCTGCGCAATCATCTTGGCATAAATCGAAGCTATCGACTTCAAGCGCCATTTTATCGTATAGCTGAACTTGCATTTTCCCGTCCTTTTCGCGCGGTCCATCTCCACATCCAGCCCTCGCGTGATGGGCGCAAGGAAATCGTCCATGGTCTGCTGATAAGTACCTTCCGTTTCCTGAATCTTACGTTCAATCTCGGCATACATCTCAGGGTTTTCGTATCGCATCAGCATCTGCTCCAGTTCGGCCTTAATCTTGTACAAGCCAAGCCGGTGAACGATAGGGATATAGATGTATTTGATTTCGTGGAAATACTTGCCCAGGCGGTCGGCATCGACATCGTTCTGGTTGCGCACGTCATACACGCGGTGCACCACTTTCAGCAGCACGACGCGCATGTCTTCAATCAGCGAAAGGAACAAGGTGCGGAAATTATCGGAATTGTAGGCGACTTTTTCCGTCTTCAAGGCTGAAATCTTGCCGAAACCATCCATGATGATGGCCACCGTCTTTCCGAAACGCGCCTCGATTTCCTCAATGCTCACCCCTTCCTTATACGTGATGCCATGCAAAAAAGCCCCGACCACCGAGATGTAACCCAGGCCCACCTCGACGACTGCAATGCGCGCCATATCAATCAAGTGCAGCATATAGGCCTTGCCCGACAAGAGATATTTTCCATCATATTTTTCGAGGCAATACCGATAAGCATCCTCAATCAAGGCAAGATGCTTCGGGTCGTTCACGGTAGCATGAATGTCGGCAAGCATTTTTTCGTAGGCCTGCTGAATGCCGTTTAATTCCTCAACTGAATAATTTGCCATAATTCGTCAACTGTAAATCACTGAATACTAACATATAAATGATGGTCGCACATGGCATCGTAATAAGGTTTCAGTTCATCGAAAGTGCCGTGTTTGATGGCGCATTTGCCCCTGTAGTGCGTAATCCATGCACAGGTCTCAGCCTGTTCGAAAGTGTGTCCGCATACCTTCATCAAGGTATCGATGACATACTCGAAAGTATTGTAATCGTCGTTAATCAATATCAGACACTTCTCATTATCAATCTGTTCGTCTTCCAATGTAAGCACGGATTCTTCTTCCTTGACCATATATTTCGTTAGTTTTGAGTGGATAAAAATACAACTATTTTCACTATCTATTCCAAAAATTCCTACTTTTGCAAAAATTAATTTTTCTGAAGACAATGAGAAAAAAACTGTTTTTTGTTCTAAGCGTTTTACTTTTCTTAGGAACTAGTTGCAAAGAAAAGGAAGTAAAAGTCGAAACTTCACCTATCAAAATCAAAACAATCACTGTAAATGATAACGGGACGCAACTTCCGCGCACCTATGTGGGGACAATAGAATCGGAGCAAAGCATACCTATGGTATTTCCATTAGGCGGCGAGATAAAGGAAATATATGTTCACAACGGCCAAAAGGTAAAGAAAGGCCAACTCATTGCTAAAGTCGATGAGACCACAGCCAACAGCCTGCACGAAAGTGCTTTAGCGACCTTGCGCCAAGCCGAAGACGGATACGAGCGCCTGAAGGCTGTCCACGAAGGCGGCGGCATAAGCGACGTCCGCTGGGTACAGATGGAAACCGACCTGGAGAAAGCCCGTCAAGCCGAAATATCAGCAAAAGACCATCTTGAAAAATGCGCCTTATATGCCCTGATGGACGGCGTGATCACCAGCATGGACTGGACAGTCGGGCAAACCCTGCGCCCTACCGAAGTCTTCGCTCTGCTCATCGACATGAATTGCCTCCGCGTGAAGTTTTCGGTTCCTGAGAAAGAGGTTTGCAACATTCAGTCTGGTGATTTGGCAACTGCCACCGTACCAGCATTGAACGACTGCCAGCTCAACCTGAAAATATCCGACAAAAACATGAATGCCAACCCTATGGGGCACACATACAAGGTCAACGGAAGCATCACCGGAGGAAGTTGCATAGAATCATTGCTTCCCGGCATGGTCGCCAAGGTTCAAACCATATCTTCCGGCATTTCCGGCATCGTCATTCCCTCGGAATGCGTGATGACCCGCGAAGACGGACTTTGCGTTTGGGTAAACGACGACGGAAAAGCACACAGGAAAACTATCGAAGTAGGTGACTATGTCAAAAACGGAGTCATGGTTTCAAACGGATTGGCAAACGGAGACAAAGTCATCACACAAGGTTACCACAAACTTTATGAAGGTGCTTCTGTCGTTGAATGATGTCACATCCCAATTTGCCGTGCAATGAAAAAATCCTGTAATCACATAGAAGGAGCCATGCGGTCGCATGGACTTGTATTCTTCTTCGTTATCGTATTGGTCATTTTCGGTTTCATATCATTGCCGAAGATGAAAAAGAATGAATTCCCTTCCGTCACTGTGCTCCAAGGCGTTGTGGCTGTCGTTTATCCGGGTGCCACCGCCGAAGAAATCGAGGTTCAGGTTGCCAACCCCGTTGAAGACTACCTGTTCACTTTCACCGATATAGACAAGACAAAGACATATTCATACAGCAAGGATGGCATGCTTTATATTTTCGCGTCACTGAAACCCGGCGTCGAAAACAGCCAAGTGACATGGTCGCGCATCCGCGAAGGACTGGCACTGTTTCGTTTGTCGTCATTGCCACAAGGCGTTCTGGCCACAGTCGTAATCGATGATTTCGGCAATGCTTCATCACTTTTCCTTGCCATCGAAAGCGAACAGCGAAGTTCAAGGGAGCTGAAATATTACACCGAGCAACTCTGCGACCGTCTTCGCGACATTCCCGAGATGGGCAACATCAAGATTGTTGGCGAACAGAAAGAAGAAATCGCCATTCTCATGGATCCGATCAAGCTTTCGCAATACAGCATCTCCCCTTCCCTTGTCTCAGCCGAACTGGCCGCCCATGGTTTCCGCACCATTTCCGGACAGGCTTCAAACAAAGACGGTCAGGCCAAGATTCATGTCAGCATTCCATACAGCGATGAATACGACCTGCTTCAGCTCGTGGTTTTCGCCGACCCAATTTCGGGACAAAGCGTCCGTTTGCGCGACATTGCCAGACTGGAACGCCGGTATAAGGAGTCAGAGCCTTACATCAAATACACCGACGACGAAGTTGCCGACAGCAAATGCCTCGTCCTTTCAATGGAAATGCGCCCAGGAAACAACGTGGTTGATTTCGGCAAGAAAGTCGACAAGGAAATTGCAGCATTCCGAGCCGCTGCTCCGCCTGATTTGCGTTTCCACCGCATCACCGACCAGCCTAAGACAGTAAACGCATCCGTAAAATCTTTCCTGAAAGACCTTATCGAAGCTGTCATCATCGTGATTTTGGTCATGCTGCTGCTCTTCCCGCTTCGGACAGCCATCGTGAGTTCGACATCCGTTCCCGTCTGCATTGCCATCACATTCGGCATCATGTTCCTGCTTGGCATCGAACTGAACACCGTGACACTGGCAGCCATGATTGTTGTCCTCGGCATGGTGGTCGACGATTCCGTGGTCGTCATCGACGGTTATACCGAAATGCTCCAGAAAGGTCACAGCCGATGGTATTCCGCATCCGTGAGCACGAAATCGCTTGTTGCTTCAATGGCCATCGCAACTTGCAGCATATCAGGCATGTTCTTCCCGATGTTAGGCATCATCAAAGGCACCATGGGCGACTTCATCAAAATGTTTCCATGGGCCATTTTCTTCGCCTTGACCTGCAGCATATTGTATGCCATTTGGGTCATTCCGTATTTGTCGACAAGGATGATCCGTCCGTCGAAAAACGACAAGCCTACAATCATCGAACGCGCTCAAGCCAAATTCTTTGGGAGCATGCAGAACGCTTATCAGAAGCTGTTGAATGTATGTTTCCGTCATCGTTGGGGAACCATTGTCGTTGCCTTGCTGTTCGTAGGTTTAGGCGTATTCTTCTTCCTAAGGATTAACATCCAGATGCTTCCGAAAGCGGAACGCGACAGTTTTGCCGTTGAGATTCATCTGGCCTCAGGCTCAAGCATTCAAGAAACCGCCATGGTTGCCGATTCAATGGCTCACATTCTCAAAAACGACAAACGCATCACCTCCGTCACCTCATTCATCGGCATGTCATCGCCAAGATTCCACTTCTCGTACGCTCCTCAACTGGCAAGCGATGCCTATGCGCAGTTCATCGTGACAACCACTAGCGACAAAGCCACAAAGGAACTCATGAAAGAGTATACCAGCAAGTATGAGAACCATTTCCCGAAAGCACAGATCAGATTCCGACAGATGGACTATCAGATGGCGGCCTACCCTATCGAAGTCTATCTGAAATCCGACGATTACGCAAAGATGGAGCCTATCAAGGACAGTCTTCTGAAACTCATGTGGGAGAATCCTCATCTCAACTTCGTGCGCTCCGACTACGATGGTCAGGAAGACGTCATCGAAGTCAACATCGACACAGACGAAGCCAACAGGCTGGGAATCACGCAATCCATGCTTTCCATTTACCTTAGCGGAGCACTGAGCGGAACCACGATGTCTTCAACATGGGAAGGCGACTACAATGTTCCTATCACGGTATATACAGAAGGTGTTCACGACATTGACTACGCCTCGCTCGGCGATTTGCTGATTCCTGCCGCCGAACCCGGCATGTGGGTCCCGTTGCGCCAGGTAGCACAAATCCACCCCCGCATCCACCACAGCAATCTACCCCACCGCAACGGCATGCGCTGCATAACCGTAAGTGCTGACGTTTTGCATGGATATGGACAAATGCACGAATGGAAAAAAATAGAAAAATACCTGAACAACATTGAGATACCTAAAGATGTGACTTGGGAACCCGGCGGTGGCAAAGCCTTCACTGACGACATGATGCCCGGAGTCATCATGTCTATTATCGCCGCCGTTCTGGTCATGTTTCTCGTTTTGGTCTTCCATTATGGAAAAATCGGAATATCAGTGCTTTCCATTTCCGTTTCCTTACTCTGTCTCTTTGGTTCCTGCTTCGGATTATGGCTTTTTGGGCTCGACTTCTCCATCACGGCCATTTTGGGCGTCATCTCGCTGATTGGCATCATTGTGCGCAACGCCATCATCATGTACGACTATGCCAACGAGCTACGCGAAACGCAAAAAATTTCAGCCACAGAAGCTGCCTACGAAGCCGGACTGCGCCGCATGCGTCCTATATTCCTGACATCAGCCACGACAGCTTTGGGCGTCATCCCTATGATTATTGCAGCAACCATGCTATGGATGCCAATGGGTGTAGTTATCTGCTTCGGCACCATATTCACATTGCCATTGGCCATTACGGTACTGCCTGTCGCCTACAGTTTAGCATTTAATAAAAAAAGAACAAAATGAAAATCAGACATATACTAACCATCGCAGTCCTATGTTGCTGTTCCGTTGCCTTTTCGCAAGACCGACAACTGACACTGGATTCCTGTTTATCGTTAGCCAAGCAAAACAATGCCGACATTCACATCTCACGTTTAGACATTGAGAAAGCACAAGCAGTTAAGAAACAAGTATTTACAAAATTCTTTCCGCAAGTTTCCGGAACTTTCACCGCCTATCATGCCCTTAATCCACTCATCAAAATCACGCCAAACGACATTCAGAATCCCGATTTGAGAGAGCTTCTGATTGAAGCCATAGAAATCTTCCAAAATGACGACCCTGATTTTATCGGTGAAATCGACCTCATGGAACACGGCACAAGCATGGGGGCCAACATCATCCAGCCGTTATTTGCCGGCGGGCGCATCGTCAACGGCAACCGCCTTGCCAGTTTAGGTATCGAAGCCGCCGAACTGCAAGCTCAAGTATCGGAACGCGACGTCTTGGAAAATGTCGAATCCACCTTCTATCTCGTCACAGGTCTGGAAACCAAAGTCGAGACACTTGAGTCTGTGCTCTCACTGCTGGATTCGTTGCACCACACCGTCGACATTGCTTTGGAAGCCGGAGTCATCACCAACAACGACTTGATTCGTGTCGAACTCAAGCAGAACGAAATGCAAGCCAAGCAATTGCAACTGTCGAACGGTATAGTCCTTGCCAAACGGCTGCTGTGCCAGCAAATCGGCATTCCTTACAGTGATGAAATCGTATTCCTGCCTGAGCCAGAACCCGACAACGACATCCAATTGGCTACAGGAACCAGTTCACGGCCCGAACACCGCCTGTTGGACTTAAACATTGAGGCCCAAATATTCAGGAAGAAATTGACCATCGGTGAAACGCTTCCGCAAATCGGATTAGGAGGACTCGGTTTTTATGGAAATACCGTTAAAAACTACAAATACGATAAAAATGGCATATTATTATTGTCAGCTACAATTCCAATTTCACAATGGTGGGAAGCTTCCTACAAAATCAAGGAACACAATATCAGCATCATGCAAGCCGAAGCCATGAAGGAAGACCTGAACGAAAAAATGGAACTCCAAGAACAGCAGGCTTACAATCAAATGATTGAAGCATGGGCACTTATTGCATCTGACAAGAAAGCCGTTGATATGGCTAAAGAGAACTACAGGCTGGCAGAACTCAACTACAAATCAGGTTTGAACACATTAACTGACGTCTTGGAGGCAAATGCCCTACTGCTTCAGGCACAAAACGCACTGACCGACAGACAGATATCATTCGCCACAGCAAAACGACGCTACCAAGACCTTACCGACTAATCATTAGGTAACAATGCAAAACAACAAATTCATCAAAAATATCATTTTCCTGCTGTTTCTCAACCTGTTGGTGAAACCATTCTGGATTCTCGGCATCGACCGAGAGGTGCAGAACATGTTGGGCGACAAATCATACGGCCTCTATCTGGCCATTTTCAATTTTTCATACCTTTTTTATATTATACTCGATTTAGGCATCACGAATTTCAACAGCCGCAACATTGCGCAAGACAACAAGCTGCTATCCAAGCATTTCGCAGGCCTTTCCGAAGTGAAACTCATTCTCGGCCTTCTTTATGCCGTCGTCATTTTCGCCATCGGCTATCTGAAAGGATTCCGCGAAGGTTTCCAACTCAAGCTGCTGTTTTGGTGCGGCTTAAACCAAATCCTGCTATCGTTCATACTCTTTCTGCGGTCCAACATCCAAGGACTGCTGCTTTTCAGAACCGACAGTTTCCTCTCCGTTTTCGACCGGCTGCTCTCCATTCTTCTGATGAGCATGATTCTTTGGACAGGCTGGTTCCCACGCGAAAACTTCAGCATAATTTGGTATTTGCAGGCACAGACCGTAGCCTACGTCTGCACCCTTATCGTTGCTTTAAGTGTCGTATTGAAACATACTGAAAAACTGGAATTTAACTTCAACTTCAAATTCTTCACCGACATCATCAGGCAAAGCCTTCCTTTCGCCCTGCTCGTCCTTTTGATGAGCGTTTACAGTCGTATCGAACCTATACTTTTGCAGCATCTTCTGGACGATGGCGAAGTGCAGGCAGGCATTTACGGCCGCGCCTACCGGCTTTTCGATGCCGGCAACAACATTTCGAACCTTTTCGCAGTGTTTTTGCTGCCAATGTTTGCTTCTACAATCTCTAAGAAAGAGAATCTCAACGACTTGGTTAAGTCATCCTTCAGCCTCATTGTGGCCATGGCGGGCATCGTCACCGTGTTGTGTTTCTTTTACCGGCAGGAAATCATGCAGCTGATGTATAACGCCGAGCCAGGCGAAAGCGAAGCCGACTTCATGCTGCGCATCGGGCAATACGCCAAGGTCTTCCCCATCCTGATGGGCAGTTTCTTCTGTCTTTCAACGACCTACGTCTTCGGAACGCTGCTCACCGCCAACGGCAGCCTTCGCCAACTGAACATCGTGGCCGCCTTGGGCGTAATCATCAACATTCTGCTGAACCTGATTTTCATTCCGCTTTTCAAATCGGTCGGAGCCGCCTGCACCAGCCTCTGCGTGCAAGCCGTCACTGCATACGCTCAATACCTGATTGCCAAACGTATCCTCAAATTCGAATTAGGCGGGCGCTATTGGCTGCACATAATACTATTCATCGTTTCAATTGCAGCAGTCACATTAATCATTAAATCAATGAATATCAACTGGATAATAAGCTTCATAATCAGTTTCACAGCAAGCCTTGCACTCATCTTCACCACCAAACTGCTTAGCCTCAAGGAAATCGTCGGACTACTCTTGTCAAAACCACAAAATGATTAAAGTTTATTTTTTCGTTGGTACTTACAACATAATTCCTTATTTTTGGCACCTTATTTCAACCCAATAATGGACGAACAGAAATCTAACACATACAGTTCTAAACAGTTATGCAAATTATTGATAGATTACAAAAAACCAGTAATCATCATATTGGCAGTTGCAGCACTTATGGCTGTGCTTTTCAGTTCACCAATCTTCATCACGCCGCTTTATAAGTCAACGACAGTGCTTTATCCAACATCAAGCAACTCAATATCAAAAGTCTTGATAAGCACCACGTTTTCCACCGACAAGGACATCATGAATTTTGGTGAGGATGAACAGACCGAACAGATGCTTCAGGTTCTGAATTCGAACAAAGTTCGCGATAAAGTCATCGAGCGTTTCAACCTGATGGAGCATTACAAGATAAATGCCAATCAGAAATTTCCATACACAAAGCTGAACAAGCTCTACGACAGCCGCATCAAGTTCCGCAGGACAGAATACAATGCTGTGAAAATCACCGTTTTGGATGCTGATGCAAAACTGGCTGCACAAATGGCTAACGACATTGCCGAAATCTTCGACAGCACGATGAACCAAATGCAGAAAGAAGTTGCAATGAAAGCCTTCCGCGTTGTTGAAGACGAATATTTCAGTCTATGCAATGAAATGCAAATGCTTGAAGATTCGCTGAACACGTTACGAAAGCTGGGTGTCTTCGACTACGAATCGCAAGTTGAAATGCTGAGCCAGCAACTGGCCATTGAACTGGGAAAAGGCAACACTAACGGCATCAATGCCATTCAAAAGCAGCTCGACGTTCTTGCCGAATACGGAGGCGCCTCCTATGCCATCAACGAAAGGCTCGACAATGACCGTCTGCAACTTTCGCTAGTCAAGTCGAAATATGAAGAAGCGAAAGTCGACGCCACAGAATTCATTCCTCATAAATTCATTGTAACTTCCGCATTTACAGCCGAAAGGAAAAGCACACCTGTCAGATGGATCATTGTCACCGTGACGGTCTGCTCCACTTTCATATTATTGCTGCTTCTCATCGCAATATGGGGACATTACCGCAGCTTTTTTCAGGGCAAGACCGAAAGAGAATCGGTCGAAGAAACAAAAAGATCATAAGGAAAAGAAATTTAAAACGCATATAATCACACCTAATTCAGAAACAATACTTAATACAATGGATAACAATTTCAACAATCTTTCACTCGTCCAGCTCATCTTGAAATGGAAATGGCACATCATTATCATTACCGTTGCTGCAGCAATTTGCGGTGCCGTTTTCTCAAGTTCGGCTTTCATCACGCCACTTTATAAGTCGGAAGCGGTAGCCTACCCTGCCAACATCACTCCGTACTCCGAAGAAAGCGAAACCGAACAGATGCTTCAAATCATTAATTCACAATCCATTATGGATTCCATCATCGAAAAATATGATTTGTGGACGGATTACAAAATCGACAAAAACTACAAGTATGGAAAGACTTACATGATAAACGAATATCACAGTAAGATTAAAGTTTCCAAAACTCCTTACGAAGCCGTTTCCATTACCGTTTCCGACAAAGATCCTTTTGTAGCATGCAACATCGCAAAAGACATTCTGAATTTCTATGACAAAAAGGTTTACAACCTTCATAACCAAAAAGTCAGCGAAGTGCTTGCTTTGTACGAAAGAATGTTAAACCACAAGCAGCACGACATTGACTCACTGAAACAAAAAATGTCGGAAATCGGCACTCAATACGGCATTACGGATTTTAGCGCACAATCTCGTGAAGTGACAAGAGGCTTCATCAATGGATCAAACAAAGCCGCAGACCTGAAAGACAATCTGGAAATTTACGGCCCTGACGTTATCGATTTATACACGAAAATCCAAGCCGAAAGCAACACCTACGTCGGCCTCAAAGTCGATTACGAAAAGGAACAGCGTTTCTACAATTCGGAACTCACCTATTCGAACATTATCACCGAACCATTCCCTGCCGACAAGAAATCATTCCCAGTAAGATGGGTGATTGTGGCTCTGAGCGGTTTAGGAGCTTTTTTGCTTTCCATTTTAGTCATTTTCATTATCGAAAACAGAAAGAGATTCCTTCCCAACAACGACTAAACTGTGGAAAAAAAAGAAAAAATAGGCTGGCTTTATGTCATTGCGGCGCTTTTCGTTGCCGTAGGGCTTTTTTTTGTCGTCAAGAAGAACACATACCTGTTCTTTGCCATGCCTGTTGTATTAGGTGTGCTTTTGCTTTATGTTTTTTCTTTGGATAAAGTGTTGTTGCTCACCAGTTTCTGCGTTCCGCTATCAGTCGTCTTAGACAAATTCAGCGATGCAGGATTAGCCATCTCCCTTCCAGCAGAACCCTTGTTGATGGGCATATTGGTCATGTTTATTGCAAAAATGCTTTACGATGGAAAATACGATCGGCGCATTGCACATCATCCCATCGCAATTGTCATTTATTGCATGTTCATTTGGATGATTGTGACCACAATAACCAGCGAGTTTCCTGTTGTTTCATTAAAATTCATCGCTTCAAGGCTTTGGTTCATTGTCCCTTCATTTTTCCTTTGCGCCATTCTTTTTAAACGTCCGAAAAACATTGATTACTTCATTTGGCTATATATCGCAAGCCTCTGTATAGTATGCGTTTACACCATAATCAATCACGCAATGAATGGTTTTGACGGTGACTCGGCGCACTGGGTCATGACACCATTCTATAACGACCACACGGCATACGGTGCAGCTTTGGCCATTTATCTGATTTTGGCTCTAACATACGTTTTTATTCCTGGAATAAATAAATCTAAAAGACTGATTATCATTGCCGTGGTATGTCTGCTAAGTTTGGCCTTGGTGCTTTCCAACTGCCGCGCCGCATGGCTGAGCATGATTGCCGCCATTGGTGTGCTGTGCTGCGTTTTGCTGAAAATCAAGTTCCGCTGGATTGCAACCGTCGTGGTAATCTTGGTCGGATTGTTCTTTGCCTTCCAGAACCAGATTATCGACGCCATGGAAAAGAACAACCAGGATGCTTCCGGCGACTTCATTGAAAACGTGCAGTCCATCACCAACATCTCGACCGATGCCTCCAACCTTGAGCGTATCAACCGCTGGCAGTCGGCTTTCCGTCTATTCCACGAAAGGCCGTTCTTCGGCTGGGGTCCAGGCACTTACCAGTTTGTCTACGCACCTTACCAGATGTCGAAGGAAAAGACCATCATCAGTACCAACGCCGGTGACGGCGGCAACGCCCACAGCGAATACATTGGAGCTTTGGCTGAACAGGGCATCATCGGTTCCCTACTCGTCTTGACACTCGTCATCACCACCGTTTACTGCGGCCTGACAACCTACAAGCGCTGCAAGAACAAGAAAGCCAAAATCATGGTTTTAGGCGCAACTTTGGCTTTCATCAGTTATTTCGTTCACGGCATCCTGAACAATTTCCTCGACACCGACAAGCTCGCAGTTCCGGTCTGGAGCTGCGCTGCCCTCATCGCTGCCATCGATGCGTTTTATGCGGACAAAGAAGAATTTGCGGAAGAAGAATGATTTGTCATTTCAATAAATGAAAAGGAGCGGCCTCTCAGTCGCTCCTTTTATTATGCTTATTCTACGGAGACCAGCTCCAAGTCAATTATCAAAGGCGAATCGGCGGGCAGCAGTTGCGAGTCGATTTCAACCTCGCCGAAACCTAAGTCTGATGGCACCAACAGCCTCACTTTCGAGCCTGGATTCATCTGCATCACGGCTTCTTCAATGGAAAGAATCATTTCGCCATGTCCTACAGTGAATTGCAAAGGCATATCGTAGCCATAACTCGACTCAATTTCCTCGCCATTCAAATTAGAAATGATGTAATGCACATTGGCTTTGTCACCCCATTGAACCACATCGCCAGTGCCATGTTCTTTCCAAATCACATACAGTCCCGTTTCCGACGGTTCTTCCGTGATATTGTTGTCTTTCACATACTTGGCAATCAGCTGACGCTGCTTTTCCATCGTCTTTTCATGTTCAGCCTTTCGTTTGGCTTCTTGCTCTGCAACAAACTTTTCATGAACTTCTTTGCTCATGATGTTGTTCATTTGCAACTCGACGCGCAGAGGCATATACGGCAAAACAACTTCCTGATAGCCAGCGCTATCAAATGCCAATGCCGAAGGAATCAGGCAATTCAGACGGCCTCCGTTTGGCACAAGGCCAATGGCTTCATTAAAGCCTTTCGTAAGGAACTCTTGCGAACCATACTGGAAATCAAGCGATTCGATGCCGAATGAACTCATAATGGTGTCACCGTCAAGCGAACACATCAAGAAATCAAAATTGACATATTCACCCAACTGAGCAGTCTTTCCATTTCCCGTCTTTTCAAGGACGATAAGACCCGATTCGGTGAAAGTATTGCCAACATCATTTCTAAACGGTTCCAAATCAGATTGTTCCAAAACGCGAAGGCTATCGACATACAGCCGATACGATTCCTCGATTTCTTCGTAAGGCGTAATGGAAAGAAGCTTCAAATCGTAGTAAATCGCTTTATCCGCATATTCCTCAGGAGTTTCCATACCTATTGCATAAAACACCGAATCGGCAAGAACGACCAAACGGGCCGAATCGCCAATGTGCATGTTCTGCAAGGCGTCAGAGACATCGCCGGCAAAAGATCCTGCCACAAGAACCATATCCATAGGTTCGGAATCTGCCGTATTAAATAATAAGGTGTCGTTGAAATACTGTGCCATGTGAAAGGTCACGCCATCCTTCAGGCGAGGCGCAATCTTTTCAGCGCTTCTTTCATAGAATTTCATGTAGGCACCATTGTCCATTTTCTTAAAGCCTGAATAGATGGAATCGCTCTGACAAGAAACCATCAATGCCAAGGCTAAAACGGAGACAACTTTACTAAATGCTTTATTCATTGTTTTTAATGTCTATAAGTTCAACTTCAAAAATCATATTCGAGAAGGCCGGAATATTCTCACCTGCCGCTCTATCGCCGTAGGCAAGATAGTAAGGAAGGTAAAGCACACCCTTTTCGCCCTTCGACATCAGCTTGATGCCTTCGTCCCAACCCAGAATGACCTGGCCTGCTCCTATCGGAAACTGGATAGGTTCGCCGCGCTTGACAGATGATTCAAAAACCTTTCCATTGAGCAAACGCCCTGTATAATGAACAGAAACGATCTGGCCATCAACAGGTTTCACGCCATCACCTACGCTATTCATTACATATACCAAACCTGTTTCCGTAGGTTGGGCATCAATATGTTTTTTAGCGAAGTAGTTGCGCATTTCTTCCTCTGCCATCGCCGTTTCTTGAGGATATGAATTCTTCATATTATTAATCCTTTCAAGAACAGCTTTCCATGACTCTTCGGCGATCTTTGCCTTATATTCACTATCAGTATAGAAACCATCAAGCCTGACGTCGAATCGCATGACATCTTTCGATTTGAACTCTTCCGGAATTTCAGACCGGCCAAAAAAAGTCCTGAAAGTGGAATCAATATTCACGATGAACGAGGCGGAATCACCTTTATGCATCATGGCAAGACCTTCAAAGAAATCACCGGCAAAAAGCGGTTCTTCCAGACGAAACAGGTTCGACATGGTCGGAACCACAGCGATTGTGTCGTTGATTGTGCAGCAATACGTGGTTTCCACAATATTACCTATAGCTGGCGTTTTCCCCTCATTCTGCAAATATAACCTATAATACAGTCCGTTTTCATTCTTTTCATAGCCCTCATAGGCGGTTCTCTCTTTACATGAACATACTGCAACTAATATCATGACACCAAGAGACACGGACAAAACGCTTTTTTTCATGTTCCAACTGATTAGTTTTATGATTAGTTTTAGTCAAAAACCTATAATGAGGCCATGCTGATCATTTGATGCATGGCCTCATTGTCGGCATTTCTAAGATTTCACGTCGGCTTAATTGTCGAGCTTCGATCCTCTTTTGCCGAACATTTACTTTATTTCGATTCAAAATCAATAAGTTCGACTTCAAAAATCAAGTTTGCGAATGCAGGAATGTCTTCGCCGGCTCCTCTTTCGCCATAGGCAAGATAGTAAGGAATGTAAAGAGTGCCTTTTTCGCCCTTCGACATCATCATGATGCCTTCATCCCAACCCGGAATGACTTGGCCAACGCCTATTGGGAACTGGAATGGTTCTCCTTTATCCACGGAAGAATCAAATACGGTACCATCAAGCAAACGACCTGTATAATGAGCCTTAACAATCTGGCCTTCAGCTGGCTTTTCACCATTACCTTCCTGATTCATCACATAAACGAGACCCGAAGCTGTAGGTTCAGCAACAATGCCCTGAGCGGCCAGATACTTCTGAAGTTCCTCGGCTGCCTTTGCGGTTTCTTCCGGATACGAGGTCTTCATGTTCTCGATTCTTTCGGCATTCTTTTTCCTTACTTCTGCAGCAAAACGTGCAATGTATTCACTTTCAGGATAAAAGTCATTCAACTTGACGTTAAATTTCATGACATCAGTTGAATTGAATTCTTCAGGAAGGTTCGGCTGCATGAAGAAAGTCTTGAATGTTGAATCAATGTTGACGATAAATGAAGCGGAATCGCCTTTGTGCATCATGGCCATTCCTTCAAAGATGTCACCGGCAAACATTGGTTCGGTCAACGGAGCTTGATTTGGCATAGCTGGAATGATGACATTTGTGTCATTCACAGTGCAGCTAAGGACGACTTCCAATATATCGCCAATAGCAGGGGTTTCACCTTCATTCTGATTGTAGAACTGATAATACAGTCCGTTTTCGTTAACATTGTATCCCTCGTATGGGACTTTTTCCTGACATGAAGTCATGCCAGCGAACATCATGGCGCCTGCGGCCACAATCAAAACACTTTTTTTCATTGTTTTAATAGTTTAGTTGATTTTGTAATTTATTTAATGTCAATTATTTCAATATCAAACACCAGATTTGAATATGGTGGAATCACTCCCATTTGACGGTTGCCGTAAGCCAAATCGAAAGGAACAATCAAAGTGGCTCTTTCGCCCTTTTTCATCAAGGCGACACCTTCTTCCCAGCCCTTGATAACGCGGCCTTCGCCCAAGACAAAGCTAATCGGTTCGCCACATTCAACCGATGAGTCAAATACTCGGCCATCCATCAGCTTGCCTGTGTAATGAACTGTTACCGTCTGACCATTGGAAGCATTAGTTCCCGAACCTTTCCTGTTGCAAACATAAACGAGTCCTGATTCACGTCTCTCAGCCTTAATCTTATTGTCTGACAAATACTTGTCGAATTCCTGACGTGCTTTTTCACCCTTCGAACGATTGGCATCCTCAGGACTTAAAATGTCCAACAAAACGACATCGAAAATCAAATTGCTATAGGCAGGAATCAATCCGTAAGGATTCTCGCCGTATGCAAGATTATACGGCAACACAAATTGTGCCTTATCGCCGACCGACATCAGTCCGATGCCTTCTTCCAGACCTTTCAGCACGGTGCCCTGACCGTAAACAATATCATAATACTCACCAAGTTTCTCCGACGATCCTAATTCATTGCCACCCATGACTCTCGCATCGAATTTCACTCTTGCCGTTGAACCTTCAGTAGGTGTAACTCCTTCATTATCAACATAGAACTTATAATAAATTCCAGATTCTGTATGCTTCACGATTTTATTTTCCTTCACATACTGAGCGAAATCCTTTTCCGACTTTGCCTTGAGGTCCTTCATTTCGCGTTCAGCCTGGCGAAGTTGTTCTTCCTTGGTCATAATATTCAGTAATTCAATATCATAAACAAGATTCGAATAAGGCTTCACATTGCCCATGCTGTGATCACCGTAAGCCATTTCGTATGGTATGATGGCACGCACCTTGTCGCCTTGATGCATCATCGGCACCACTTCTTCCCAACCTGGAATTGCATGACCTTCTCCCAAAACGAAGGAGAACTTCTCGTTCTGGTCGTATGATGAGCCCACTTTCGTACCATCAAGGAGATATACTTCATAATTGACATCGACTTTCTCGCCTTGTTCAGGACAACGGCCTTTGCCATTTGAAATCGGGATAATGTAAATACCAGATTCAGTAGGAGTTACATCAATGTTATTGTCAGCAACATAAGCAGCCAAAGCTTCTTTAGATTCATTTTCCATATCCCCCTTCATCTGGTCTATTTCGGCCTGAAACTCCTCCTTCGTCTTGATTTCCAGCATCTTGATTTCATAACGGAAATAATCATCGGACTTCAAGCCAACGGCTACAGGATCTTGAGAATAATATATGGAAGCAATCGAATCAGCCTTGATGAAGAATGATGCCGAATCACCAACGCGCATCATGGCAACAGCCGATTGAAGGTCTCCCTTGAAACGCGGTTCGGCCAACTGAAGATGAATGAGACCTTGGGTTTCAACCCAGTCATAGTACAGTGAATCATTAAGATAGCACATAATCGACATCTTCAGAAAATCAGTCTTGTTGGGCAAGGCATTAGCCCTGTTCTGGTTGTAAAAACGATAATACAAACCATCAGAAGTCTTCTTGTAGCCAGGAAACCTCTGGTCTTTTTGGCCACATGATGCGAAAAGCATCACAAAGGCCACGCACAGTAATGCGAATGAAAAACATTTTCTTTTCATAAGTTATTGAATATCTATTATTTTAATCGTGTAAATTAGTGTCGAATAGGCAGGTATCTTGTTATCGTCGCCATGAAGCCCGTAGGCCAAATGCGATGGAATGATTAAGGTTGCGATATCGTTTTCATGCAGGTATTTCATGGCTTCATCGAGGCCTGATTCGACAGTTCCCTCTCCCACTTTGAACACCTTAATCCCTTCATTTTTAGAAGAATATATCAAATCGCCAGTAATGGAACGCAATTCGTATTCCATGCGAACCGTCTGCCCCTCCTGAATCAGCAGTCCGGAACCTTGCTTCAAAATGACGTAACGCAATCCCGTTCCCGTTGAAATCATGTTCAGCCCGTGACGTCTCACATAATCCTCAATATCAGCTTCTTCGTCGTTCACCATATAGCGGTTGGCTTTTTCCATGCTTTGTTTCAAAGCATTCGGATCAGTCTTTTGCGATGCCTCCTGACTATGGTCGCAAGCAAAAAGCACGATAAGGAAACCGAAGAACAAATATCTAATAAATCTATTCATTATCAAGCATTTAACATATCCTTATAATCAGGCAAAACCGATTTCAGTTTCTCAACCGCTTCCTCAATCGTGCAATCCATAGTGCCACCTGCTGCGTTGGTATGCCCACCGCCTTTGAAATGCTTGTTAGAAAGCTCGTGCACCGAAAACTCGCCTTTCGAACGGAACGAGAGCCGAATCTGTCCCTGCCTTTCGGTTATCAAAACCGACATTTTTATCTTTTTCAGCGACAGCGGATAGTTCACAATTCCCTCTGTATCACCAACATGATAGTCAAAGGAGTCGAGTTCGCTCTTACTCAAGGCAATGATGGCAGTAGAATAGTCATCCAAAACCTCCATCTTGTTGATAGCAAACCCCAGCAGGCGCAATCTGCTTTCCGAGAAAGTATCGTATACCAGACGGTGAATATCGTTGTAAGATATTGATTTCTTGACCAATATGCCAACTATTTCGAAAGTGCGCGGGTGATAGATTGAATGTGCAAACGAACCTGTATCGGTCATAATGCCGACCAGCAAATCCGTGGCAATGTTTTCGTCCAGATAGTTCTCGCCGTAATGCAGAATGATTTCGGCCACCAATTCCGACGCACTCGAGACATTGGTTTCCGACCATCCGCAACAGAACTGGCTCATGTCGGGGTCGCGGTGGTGGTCGACCAAAACACGCGGAACACGCGTCTTTCCAATCTCGTTATGGAGCAATCCGGAACGCGATAAACTGTTGAAATCCTGCATGATAATACACTCAGCAGTCGTAATCCACTCCTGTGCCAACTCCGTTTGGCTTTCATAAATCAGAATATCGTGCGCTCCAGGCATCCACGACAAGAAACCTGGAAAATCGTTGGGTACCAAAACTTTAGCATCGACACCAAACTTCTTGAGGAAAAAACACATCGCCAAGGAAGAACCTATGGCATCGCCGTCAGGATTGACATGAGAAATCACAAGAATCTTCTTAAACGAATGAATTACAGTATCAAACTGATTATAAAATGATTCCGTCTGCATAATTTTGCGCAAAATAAGTGGGCAAAATTACATAATTTCTCAATAGGTTCACCTTATTATATATAAAGAAATCACATTGTTTTCGGCTGCAGCACCTCAAAACTATTGTCGTCATACACCAAAACTATGCTTTTCAGCGACGATTTTTTCGTTTTTGGCTGATTATCAGCAGCCAACGGAACATCAAAATTCCGCGTATCAAACAAAGTGTTGGCAAAATCGTCAGCAGGTGCAGGCTCATTTTTTCCTTTTTTCTGTTCAATGGCAGCCTCCGAAACTGAATTCTGTTCCTTAAAGGGTTCCGACACCGTAACAGGTCCTTTACCAAAAACAATCCAGTCAAGGTTGTATTCCGGGAAAGTCTCCTTCAGCTTTTTCACAAACTCCAGACTCGGATTGTTGCGTCCCGCCAAAAGGTGAGAAACATTGGAAGGCTGAATGCCCAACTTCATGGCAAACTCGGTTGCCGTCAGATTTTTCGCCCTGATGATTTGCTCGATACGTTCTTTCATAGTCACCGAAATTTTCAATTTTACCTCATTTTGAGTTTACAAAAGTAAAAAATAATTCTTTACAAAATGAAACTTTTTTCAATTTACATTTGTATAATGATAGAATGTCATTCATTTCATTATAAAATCACTTTATATAACAATAAATAAATTATTATTTATCAAATGATTACAATATTAATTTTTTAAAGCAATATAATTTGATTTTTAGACGATTTATTTAATATTTAGCTTTATATAATGATAATTATTTTATTGATATATAATTATATATTTGTTATATTTATACATTTTTCAATATTTTGACACATATATAATTATTTACAATTATACAATTTCACTTTAGTTTTGTAAAATATAAATATACATAGTTGATTTTGTGTTATTTACAAAATTATACAATTACATTTGTAAATATTTTATTTTCGCAAAATACTCGTTACAGAAATCCTGTCTCAGGCATTATCTTCCCTACATCGACCATTAAATAGGTTCAAAAACGAAGTCCGCTCAAATCGCCTAAAAACGGCCTCATCCATCACCTGCCCGACTCCGCAAATTCACCCTAAACTTCAGCGAAAGACTCTCTCTTCATCCCGAAAACCGAGTCTTCTTTTTCATTCTTTCCTCACCGTCTTCATTCATTACACCTTATATAAATATTGCCGACCCAAATTCATTTTCACGCTGCGTGAAAAATTGCTACCTTTGCACCCTCAATGAAAACCCAAGACAAGCACATACAAAAACTCATCGAGGAAGGCGAACACCAGATGCTCGATTTCAAGTTTGAAATTTCGGACAGCAAACGCATTGCCCGTTCCCTTGCGGCTTTCGCCAACACCGATGGCGGGCGGCTGCTCGTAGGCGTAAAAGACAACGGCGCCATTGCAGGCGTCCGCTCCGATGAGGAAATCCACATGATCCAGGCCGCCGCCGAAATGTATTGCCAGCCTCAGGTTTTCTACACCACCGAAGAATGGGAAATCAACGGAAAGACCGTTTTGGAAGTCATCATCCCAAAAGACAAGCAAAACAAGCACAAAGCCCCCGACAATCAAGGCGAATACAAGATATTTGTCAGGGTCAAAGACGAAAACCTTGTTGCTGACCCCGTCCTGCTGCGTGTCTGGAAATCGGATAAATTTGCAAAAGCAGCAAAGATTTCCTTCACCGAGACCGAGTCGCTCCTGCTCCACTTTCTCGCCGAAAACCAACAAATAACATTATCTGAATTTCAAGAAATCGCACATATTAATAAAAGGAAGGCCGAAGCCATCCTTGCCGATTTCATTCTTGTCGGAACCATAAAAATCATTCAGACAAGCCAAAAAACCTATTTTATCCTCACCGAGAAGTAAAACACCTATTAATATGTTTACTTCTCCCCAAAGCTCAATTTAGACTGCAAAGAACCGCCAAAATAGAAAATGTCAGTAACCATTTTCATCGAAATACCCGAAAAATACAGATAATTCCAATACATTAAAGCCTCATTTAAGCCTCATTTCAACTTATCACACATGCTATTCATTTCAAAAAATGCCAATAATACATCTTTTTATCATTTTTTGCAAATTGATTATCAATAATATAAATCATTTTATAAAAAATAATGTATTTTTTTCTTGCCATGAATGGAAAAAGCCGTACCTTTGCAATCCCAATCACGAAGAAAAGAGGCGAAAGACAATATAAAGATTGGGAAGTTCTTTGAAAGCTTGAAGGCCAGCAAAAAAGAAAGTCGAGGCGGTGATTCGTTGAGATGACCCGCCGGTAAGGAAGAAGAGACAGAAAGAACACACAGCGAGCCCTGTAATATCAGGAAACAATTTAAGTAGTACAATAATACAATGAAGAGTTTGATCCTGGCTCAGGATGAACGCTAGCGGCAGGCCTAATACATGCAAGTCGGACGGTAAGCGCCCTTCGGGGCGCGAGAGTGGCGCACGGGTGCGTAACGCGTATGCAACCAACCCACGGCCGGGGCATAGCCGGTGGAAACGCCGGATAATACCCCATGGTTCCCCTGGAGGGCATCCTTCAGGGGATAAGGAAGCGATTCGGCCGCGGACGGGCATGCGTCCCATTAGCTTGTAGGCGGGGTCACGGCCCACCTAGGCTACGATGGGTAGGGGATCTGAGAGGACGGTCCCCCACACTGGTACTGAGACACGGACCAGACTCCTACGGGAGGCAGCAGTAAGGGATATTGGGCAATGGGGGGAACCCTGACCCAGCCATGCCGCGTGAGGGAATGAGGCCC